>DATFJO010000420.1:0-4088 GCA_035269145.1 Tangfeifania sp.
ATGACGACGGGCAATTTTAAGCATCACATCCATAATAAGCTGGTTGTGGTCGTTTGCCAAATTGGCTTCCTCAAAAATCGGGGCCAGCTCAAACTGGTTTGGAGCCACCTCGTTATGGCGCGTTTTTACCGGAATTCCCAGTTTGTAGGCTTCATTTTCCACATCCTGCATAAAGCGGTTTACACGGGTGGGAATTGACGAAAAATAGTGGTCGTCTAACTGCTGGTCTTTCGACGAGGCGTGGCCGGCGAGTGTGCGGCCTGTAAGCACAAGATCGGGGCGGGCCATGTACAATGCTTCGTCAATAAGAAAATACTCCTGCTCCCACCCGAGGTTTGCTTTTACCGAAGTTACATTCTTATCGAAATACTGACAGACAGCAGTAGCAGCTTTATCTACCTGAAAGAGTGCACGTAAGAGCGGGGTTTTGTAATCGAGTGCTTCACCGGTGTACGAAATAAAAATGGTGGGAATAGTCAGTGTGGTTTCATTGATAAATGCCGGTGATGAAGGATCCCATGCTGTGTAACCCCGGGCTTCGAAAGTCTGACGGATTCCGCCGCTTGGGAACGAAGATGCATCGGGTTCCTGCTGAGCCAGCAGCGTTCCTGAAAACGCTTCAATCACACTTCCGTTGTCGCCGTGCACAATAAAAGCATCATGCTTTTCTGCCGTTGTATCGGTCAGCGGCTGAAACCAGTGTGTGTAATGAGTAGCTCCGTTTTCCAGGGCCCACGATTTCATTCCCTGAGCCACCTGATCAGCTATTTTCCGATCGATGGTTGTTCCTTTGTCAATTGCTTCCATTACTGCATTGAAGGCAACTTTAGACAAATATTTTTTCATTTTTGCCTTATCGAAAACCGACTTGCCGTAATAATCCGATACCAGGTTTTCTTCCCTGACAAATTCTTCAGGTTTCCGGTTCAAAACCTCTTCCAGTGCTTTTAATCTGAATTGTGCCATAACGATATTTTTAAAATTTTACTTTCGATTCAAAAATATGCTTTTAAACACTCCATCCATCAAAAAAAGCGGGTAATTTTATTTTTTATTGATATTTTTTTAACAAATACCCTAATTTTTACTATGTCATCTGGCAAACTTCAATTTTTTCCCAAATAACACCCCCGAAAATTATCACCCTGACCTCAATTAAAAAAATCAATTTTTTTGTAATGATTTGGCACAATTCCATAACTAATTCATTTTGATTATTTAATCTGCTTTGCATTCAATGAAATATTGTATTTTCGAAATTTTAAAAACTATATGTAAACAGCATGAAAACAAACAGACGTAATTTTATTAAAACCAGTGGAGTGGCTGTTGCCGGAGGAATGGTTTTGCCTCCGTTTTTACAGTCGTTTCAAAACGTACAAATTTCAGCAAACGTGAAAAGTTATTTAGATCAATTTGAAGTATCAGTGGAGATGCTGCAGAAAGTTATTTCTGCAGCAATGAGTAAAGGAGGCGATTATGCCGACCTGTTTTTCGAACATAAAAAAAGCAACAGCCTTGGCCTGGAAGACGGAAAGGTAAACAGGGCTTATTCCAATATCGATTTTGGTGTGGGAATCAGGGTTTTGAAAGGCGACCAGACAGGTTTTGCCTACTCGGAAACCATTACACCCGATGCCATGCTGAACGCAGCCAAACTTGCAGCCAATATTGCCGGCAGTGCCAGCGATTATAAAAATGCAGGCATCAATGAAAAGATACCTCCGCGTTTTTACAATATTTCGAAAAAATGGGACGATGTTTCTGTAGAAGATAAAGTTCCTTACGTACAAAAAATAAATGACCGGATTTTTTCGCTCGATGATAAAGTAATCAAGGTGAATGCATTTATGAGCGACGAAACTTCGTACGTGCTTTTTTACAATTCCGAAGGCCGGCTCACTTATGATTACCGCCCGATGATTAATTTCGGTGCGGTTTGCATTATGCAAAAAGGCGAACAGGTTGAGAATTCGTATGCGGCCCGCTCGTTCAGAAAAGGATTTGAATGGCTCACCGACGATTTGGTGGACAAACTTGCCAAAGAAGCAGTTGACCGTACCAACATTTTATTTGAAGCCACCAAACCCAAAGCCGGCGAAATGCCTGTAGTTATGGGAGCCGGAGGCTCGGGAATCCTGCTTCACGAAGCCATTGGGCATACTTTTGAAGCAGATTTTAACCGGAAAGGAACTTCCATTTTCAGTGATAAAATGGGCAAAAAAGTGGCCGAAAATTTTGTGAACATCATCGACGACGGTACACTTGCCAACAACCGGGGCTCAATAAATGTGGACGACGAAGGAAACGACGTGGAAAAAACATACCTCGTAAAAGACGGTGTACTAAACAGTTACATCCACGACCGCATCAGCTCCAATTATTACGGGGTGAACCCTACCGGAAACGGACGCCGCGAATCGTTCCGCAACATTCCGCTGCCCCGCATGCGTGCCACCTACATGGAAACCGGGCCACATACCAAAGACGATATTATTTCGAATGTGGATTACGGCGTTTATGTGGATAACTTCAGCAACGGCGAAGTAAAAATCGGTGCCGGTGATTTTACCTTTTTTGTGAAATCGGGATACCTCATCGAAAAAGGAAAACTCACCCAGCCGATAAAAGACATCAACATTATTGGAAACGGCCCGGAAGCGCTGGCCGATATTACGATGGTGGCCAACGACTATTTAATCGACAACGGAACCTGGACCTGCGGAAAAGACGGCCAGTCGGTTCCGGTAACCTGCGGGCTGCCAACAGTGCTGGTAAAAAAGTTAACCGTTGGCGGTTCAGTTTAATGTTCAACCTAAAAGAATTGAAAAATGACGAAACAGGAAAAATATAACTTAGCAAAGTGGGCAATGAACCATGCCCTGAAAAATGGCGCGCAGCAGGCAAGTGTAACTATTTCGAACAACCGGAGCAGCAGCGTGGATGTTCGCAATGAGCAAATCGACAAGCTGGAACAGGCCATTCAAAGCAACTTGTCGGTCAGGTTGTATGTCGACAATAAATATTCGGTACATTCCACCAACCGTTTGAAAAAAGACGACCTGGCACGTTTCATCGAAGAGGCGATTGCCGGAACACGGTATCTTTCGGAAGACGAATTCAGAACCCTGCCCGACCCTTCACTTTATTATAAAGGAGAAGCAAAAGATTTAAAAACGCTGGATTCAGGATTCGACAATCATGATCCGCAGCAAAAAATTGACCTCGCATTTCAGGCCGAAAAAGAGGTGCTGGGAAAAGATGAGCGGATAATTTCGGTTTCAGCAAGTTATTACGATGGTCTGAACGAGCGGCTGATGGTAACCAGCAATGGTTTTGAAGGAGACATCGCCAACTCGTATTATGGGTTGAATGCAGAGGTTTCGGTAAAAGGAGGCGATGCCCGCCCGGAATCGTATTGGAGCGAAAGTGCCATCTTTTACAAGGACCTCGAAAAAAGCGGCGTAGGCAAAAAAGCCCTCGACCGCGCGCTTCAAAAAATTGGTCAGGATAAAATAGCATCGGGCAAAATGAAAATGATTGTGGAAAACCGGCAGGTAGGACGAATTTTCAGCCCGCTGATTTCAGCGCTCAGCGGCTCTGCCATTCAGCAGCGCAATTCATTTTTGGTGGACAAGCAAGGAGAAAAGGTATTTTCGGAAAAACTAACAATTACCGATGATCCATTCATTTTGGGAGGCCGCAGTTCCCGGCTTTTCGATAACGAGGGACTGGCTACCCAAAAACGCCGGGTGTTTGAAAAAGGAGTTCTTGAAAATTATTACATCGACACCTATTACGGCAAAAAACTGGAGATGGAACCTACCAGCGGAAGTTCCACCAACCTGGTTTTTGAAACCGGCGATAAAGACTTGAACGGTCTAATAGCTTCGGTTGATAAAGGAATTTTTGTTACCGGCTTTAACGGCGGAAACTGCAATGGAACAACTGGCGATTTCTCATACGGAATAGAAGGTTTCCTGGTTGAAAACGGTGAACTGGTTCAGCCAGTTTCTGAAATGAACATCACCGGAAACATGAAAGAACTTTGGTCGAATATCGTGGAAACAGGAAATGACGTAAACAGA
>DATFJO010000421.1:0-6111 GCA_035269145.1 Tangfeifania sp.
TACATGTTAAAACCCACAAAAATTGCTGTTGATTATTGGGAAACTATTTGGGACGATTACCGGCTGGAAGTTAATAATAACCAACCCTGGTTGACTGAAACCATCAAGAAAGGCACACCGGGAGATTTTTATCGCGGATATGGAGTTTCATATTCCTACACCAGAAACGGACAACAAATTCCTGCAAATGAAATCCGCAATATGTTAATGCTCAGGGCCGAAAATGATACTCGATCTGCAAACATAATTGTTGAAGGTGCTGACACGGTAATTTCAAAATACTCGGTAAATAAAGGAGTTTTTGATCAGGATGCCAATTTTATTGTGTATCGTGCAGCCGGAGTACATCTCTGGTTAGCCGAACTGTATGTGTGGTGGAAATTTGAACAAAGCGGAACTCCGCGCGAATCTACATCAACAGCAGTTGACATTGTAAATGATGGTGCATATTACAGTCCCAACATAAACCGGGCTCAAAAAGGAATTAGAGGGCGTGTAGGTTTTGGTGGAAAAGTTGATGGAATAAGACCGGCAAACATTAACTATTTGCGCGATCCGTATACAAACGAAGTAACAGGTTACATTGATGTAACCGGCGACTTTAGAGGGCAACAGATGTACCTTGAAGACCAGATTATTGCAGAGCGTGCCCGGGAATTGGCTTTTGAAGGCGAACGTTTTTACGATTTAATGCGTGTTGCCAAAAGAAGAAATGATCCGTCGTTTTTAGCAAGCAGGGTGTCGGCCAAATTCCCTCCCGAAAGGCGCCAGGAAATTTATAACTATTTGCTCGACGAGAACAACTGGTTCATCAATTATTTTGAATAGTAAATTTTTTCAGCGGACATTATCCGGAATTTGCAACGATATTTTAGATTTATTGGTATTTCACCAAAAGCACAGTTGGGAGAAGAAAAGAGACGATTGATTCGCGCTGTTAAAAATTATTCCTCTCAGCCAACTTTATCATCAAAATATTTTCCTGAAAATTGTAGTACTTCCACTCAGGTTTGTGTTCTTTTTTATTTATTTGACCAGATAAAAAACACCTGTTTTAACTCTCTGAATGTTTTATTCTTGATTAACCCAAAGTAATGGATATTAATTTTGAAGTTGCATTGAAAAATTAATTCCCTGAAATTATAAAACTGCGAATGCGAGTCATTCATTTTCCAAATCAAATTTCAATCCAGTGAATGTTTATCCGGGTTTATATCATTACTTTATAAATAAAGAGGCCGTCTCAAAACAAAATTTGAGACGGCCTCTGTCAATTATACCAATTCCTGTTAATGTTTTATTACCTTAAATTTCCCTAAAGATAAGTTGTTATCGCTTACTACAATCAGATACATTCCGGCAGGTTGATTACCCATTGATATTCTTTCAATGCTGCTTCCGGCATTCATATCCCGAATAGCTGTTCCTGATGAATTATAAACCTGAATGCGGTATCCGGATTTTACTCCACTTATATTTATATCGCTGTTTGTCGGATTCGGATATATTGAAATATCCACATCACCAATGGCATCAGCAGCGGTTAGTGTGCCAAAAGTATAGTAAACGGTTATTCTACCGTCGGCAGAAGTAACCATTATTTTGTCTGCTCCGTCAATGTCTCCGCTCGTTTTTTCATTTCCATTGGTGTCAATAACCATTGCTTCAGCGCCCTCCGCAGTAGTTATTTTGGTTAAGAAATCAGCAACCAGCTCATCACCTGGCACACCATCAACTTTGTACATTAATTGGTCTACAGCATAATTGTTCGATAAAATATAGGCCAAATAGGTGCCACCAGCAACATATTCCTGTTTCAACCTCGAAATAAAATATATGTTTGAATACATTCCATTTGCTGAGGTTACTACCACTTTGTCGTCATCAACCACATATCCATCTAATCTCTCCAGTCCGTTTTTATCAACTAATTTAATAGTTGCACCGGTTGATGGAATCAGATTATTTAGAAAGCTTGATACATTAGTACCAACAGGAACAAGATCAATTAACAATTCATTCTGCGACACAGAATAGACTGATGAGGTCAGAAAGACATTATCAGTAGAAAATTCGGGTAATAATTGATATACAATTTTTGTTGTGGCGTCTTCTGCAACTATTTCAATATAGATGTTCGAAGTGGCAATCACATTAACATAAACCGAATCAAAATTTAACATTTGCATCGAAACATATTCCCCCTTATCGTTTATTATGTGCATGCTGGCATTTAGCGGAACTGTAATATTTTCAATTACGGTTCGAAGAGTTGTCCCCAATTCAAATTCTGAAACAGATCCAGTCCCTGCATTTATATCGGCGTCAATGGCATATTTGGCAGATGTTAGCAATGCATCGGAGCTTAATCCATCATCGGTAACCGACAGAACATACTTTGTTGTATTAACACTGTCGGCAGAAAGCACAATTAATGTATCATTCATATTTAACATTGCGTCTGTTCCCATTTCACTGCCATCGGCTGTTGCATGTACTTTTAAGGTTTGACCTGCATCAGCCTTTACAATATTATTGTAAAAAGTTGCAACGTTTGTATTGGTTGTTACGCCTTCTATCGTCTGGTTTCCTTCGAAGCCTTTACTAACTTTATACAAACGCGAGGTAACTGTTGATTTGTAACGGGTTGTTTCGAACATATAGTGCTTGCCGATATCGTATGTTCCGGCCAGGTAGTCGTAAATGTTTTGCTCAGCATAGTAAGCAGCATCCCGGTAATGCCATTCAGAAGTGTGCCACCAACCCTCGCCAAACGATTCTTTAAAACCAGGTTTTCCTTCCGTAAATTCAGGTTTTCTTATAACCGTAGCATTAAAATCGAACCATCCATAAGGAGTTGCTGATTCTCCGGTACCCCAGCTTTCAATCAATTCAAAATCGTTAATATCAGTAGCCGGTTTTTCACCTCTTGTAATTGAGTCGTTTAAAATTTTGAAAATAAAGAAGTTTTGATCCGTCCAGTTGCTTGCACAGGTTTCGCCAACAGCCTCGTCCCAGGGATTTGCTGCAAAATCAATATCGATATTTGATAATGCGGTAACACCTGCCCATGAGTTTAAAGCTCCAAGAACAAAAACATCTCCTGCCGGAACAATCGGGCTCACATTTAAATCAATTTCAAGAGTACTGGGACTTATTGCCCAATCATCTTCACCAACCCATTTATATCCGGGAACGTAACGGCGGTATCTGTCTGCCCAGTCTTCAGCCTCAGATGCCATAAGCAGAGCCTCGGAAGGATTATTTGATGGACCACCAACAATCATATATTTACTGAGATCGAGCGGTTGACTGCCCGGATTAGCAATTTCCCATAAGTTAGTATTGCTCCATCCAATCCAGAAAACAAATTGTGAGATAAACGGTTCGGCATAGTAGGGTTGAATGTCTTCGGGTGCTTTTTGTTTTACAAATTCAACAGTATAAGTCGAAGTTGTGGTATCATCATCAGCAGTAACCTTAAATGTCATGGTTCTTTCTTCAATTGTACCTTCTACCGATAAAGGACGGGTAACCTCAACTTTGGCATTTAAATCTACTGTTTTTGCAATTAATGCAGGTATTCCTTCCACATCTTCAGGAATTTCAATTTTGTAGGATTTAGATCCGGAATTGAATCCCGGAATTGTATCGCCGGTCCATCCTTGAAAGTCTCTGTAATCTTCCGGAATGTCGGGCCAGGTTATTGAAGCCAAAAGTGCATTATGGCCTGGCCGGTAACCACGAACCTGAATTACATATTCTTTTTCATCTCCATTCTCGGCCGTTACTTTGAGTTTATCTCCATCTTTTAAATCAGCTCTTTCCACACCATCTACAAATATTATTTCCCAACTTGCATTCGGTGCTTTTTCCAAAAAGGCCAATAACGAATCTACCCGTGTTGCATAAGGAATGCCATTTCTGGCACCTGTAATGGTATCTGCTCCTGATTCATGGCGGGTTACCCTTGGCCATTGAATTTCACCTTCATTAATCATATCTCTCCAGTTTCCTTGTGGGTCGGTCTGATATTTCGGAATTACAATATTTGCATTTGTTGCAGGAGCCATAGCAATTATATCAAATGTTGCCATGTCTAAATCATTTCCGCATACCATTACCGATAGCTTGTCGCCGGTTCTTACCGACATGTGAAGCGAATCTTCAAAAGAAGGAGAATATTCATATTTCCATGCAACACCGTCTTTTCTGGTCATATTGTGCATAATATCATCGTTGCTTCTGATACCCCAGGGCACGGTTAATGTTTTGGCACCAAAATCAATATTAATTACCTCTGATTCAAGTGTACTTGCATCCAGGTTATAATCACCGTGATTGCCCAATGTCCAGAAAACATCGCGCCAGGCACCTCCTACAATTGGAACAGGAATCCACTCTGAATCATCTGCTCCAATACCTCTGACAAACTCTAAGTTTCCTTCTTTTACATCAAACTTTCTTACAAGAATTGAGTTTCCGGTTGCACCTGTAACACCTGCAACATCATAAAATCCATTGGGGTTATTCAAACCGTTTTCTCCATCAAAAACACCACCAGCCTGATCAACAACAACTGAATCATTTTCCATGTGTTGCTTTATGAAGTAAGTTCCTCTGCCATTTTGGGTTTCCCATGTCCACCAATGAGTGTCAACACTGTCATTGGCTTCTCCCTTTATGGCTTCTCTGATATGAGTAACATGGTCTGCCAAAGTCCATATCTCATCTTTTGTAACCTTTTCGCGGTAATCATCCGATCCTTCACGAAATTTTTTTGGATTGAACTCGGCAACTGTTGCCATTACAAAACTCTCACCAGCTCCCAACTCTTTTTCAGGTAGCATAAACGATCGGGTCTCGTCTTCAGGTATCCAGGGAACGTTGTTCCAGGGCCGGATCAATCCAAATTCGAACTGACTTAGCTGAACCGCCTCTTCGCCTATATTTGTAATTTCCACAAAGTTTTCTTCGTGGTGAGATAAGCGTATCTCAGAAATGATTAATGTCTTAATCGTATCTTGAGCTCTCAGGATACCCCCAGACAATAAAAGTGCAAAAAGTAAAAGTTTTAATTTCATAGTAATTGATTTAAAAATTATTGTGATTCCTAAAGTAATGTGATTCAATGAATTTAACCTCCAAAATCAACGTTACTGTATCTTGTTTTATAAATATGGAGTAAAAAAAAAATTAGGTGAAATTTGAAACTAAAAACTATATACGGATTTTAAAATTCGAAGAAAAATATGAAGAAATTTGTGCTCTTTTCTATTTCATTAAATCCAGGATTTCAATTTTAGAATAATTAATTACCTGTCATTATGTTTTTTTATTTGAAACGTACTAAATTCGTTTTGCTCTCCATTCTATTAATTCCATTGTTTTATACTACTTCTTTGGCCCAATGGCTTAATGCCAACCCCGGGGCAGGAGGGCAATTACAGCATTTGGTTTGCGACCCAAACATTACCGGGCGGATGTATTTGTGCAGCGATATGGAAGGTTACTACATTTCCAACGACTTTGGCGACCACTGGGAATACAAAGGATGGGAATCGCCATTTAGTTCAACATTTAATATTGCAGTTGAACCCGGAAACAGCAACAGGTTATATTTAACTTCAACTCAGGGAATTGCCATTAGCGATGATGCCGGGGAATCGTGGAACGTGGTTAATATGTTTAAAAATGTTTCGGTGGCAACCATCGCAGTAAATCCCAAAAATGTAAATCAAATTTGTTTTGCCGAAAGCTGGCTTGAATCTGTCGTTGGAAATGAGAGCGGAACTGCAAGAGTTTTTTATAGCAACGACAGGGGTGAAACCTGGCAAATTTCGCAGTTCCTAAGTTACACTTCCAACAAAAATATTTACAGCATAAATTATTATCCCACTGAAGAAAAAGAGGACATCCTGGTTTCAACAAGCGATGGTATTTTTATAACCAAAGATTTTATCTCGTGGGAAAAAATAACAGCACCGGCAAATGCGCAATTTTGCAGAGGCTGCGATTTTACACCGGATGGAAAATGGTTGTATGCCGTTTACATCAGGAAAGATGGGAATACCGGTCTGTATGTGAAAAAATACGATGATGGAGATTGGC
>DATFJO010000422.1:0-2474 GCA_035269145.1 Tangfeifania sp.
TTGCCTGGGCATTCTCATTTCCACCATGGCAAAAACCCAGATGACTGCCATGTTTGTATCAATGATTGTGCTGATGCTGCCAACTATTTTGCTTTCAGGATTTATTTTTCCCATCGAAAACATGCCCGAAATTTTGCAATGGCTAAGCCACATCATGCCCGCCCGCTGGTTTATAGCCATCATTCGCGATATTATGCTCAAAGGTATTGGAATAACCTTCGTGTGGAAAGAAACACTGATTTTGATTGGAATGACACTGTTTTTTGTGGTAGGGAGTGTGAAGAAGTTTAAGATAAGATTGGAATAGAAGCCCCCTCTAACTCCCCCAAAGGGGGAGAAAACATGAAACCTGTAACGTGAAACGTGAAACAATGAGTACAATAAAATACCTTCTCCAAAAAGAATTCCGGCAAATATTCCGGAACAAAACCATGCTGCCGATGATAATTGGTGTGCCGCTGATGCAAATGCTGGTGCTGGTTTTTGCAGCTACCTACGATTTGAAAAAAATCGACATGGTGGTGGTTGACCACGATTTGTCGTCCGCATCGCGGGAGCTGGTTGCCAAATTCGACGGCATCCCGTTTTACAATGTTACGTTGATGGTGCCCGACGAGCAGTTTGGCGAAGAAATGCTACTGACTGACGAGGCAGATGCAGTGCTGGTAATCCCGACCAACATGGAACGCAATCTGGTGCGTGAGAACACGACAAAACTGCAACTGCTGGTAAATGCCATCGACGGAAATACAGCCCAACTCATCTATTCCTATTCCGCAAGAATCATCGGCGACTTCAATCAAAATCTGATTGCCGACTGGAAAGGTATTCCTGGAATCACCCCACCCAACGAAATTAAAATTGCAGAAAGCTACTGGTTCAACAACGAACTGGATTACAAATGGTACATGGCGCCGGGAATTCTGGCGATTCTGGTTACGCTTATCGGAATGTTTATGTCGGGAATGAACCTGGTGCGCGAAAAAGAGATTGGTACCATCGAGCAGCTGAATGTTACGCCAATAAAAAAGCACCACTTCATCATCGGGAAACTGGTGCCGTTTTGGGTAATTGCCCTTTTCGATCTGGCCTTCGGTTTATTTATTGCCTGGCTGGTTTTCGATTTGCCCATTGTAGGCAGTTTGTGGCTGCTTTTTGGTTTTGCCGGACTCTATCTAATCGGTGTGCTGGGGCTCGGTTTGTTCATTTCAGCAGTTACCGACACACAGCAGCAGGTCATGTTCATCAGCTTCTTTTTTATGATGATTTTTATTTTGATGGGCGGCATTTTTACACCCGTGGAAAGCATGCCAGAATGGGCGCAGGAATTCAACCGCCTTAACCCCATTTACTATTTCATGAAAATCATGCGCAACATCCTGCTGAAAGGCTCCGGCTTTTTCGACCTGCTGACGGAGTTTTTCTCGCTTGTGGTCCTTGGAATCGTCTTTTTGAGTCTGGCAATGTGGCGATACCGGAAAACTACTTAGGAAGTTTACAGTCGCAGTCGCAATTTGCAGTAGTCATGGAAAATATCATCAGTTTATTTAACTTTACATATCTAAATTCATTTAAGAATAAAAATGGTGGAATTAAGAACAGAAATACATGAGTTGATTGAAAAGGTTAACGATGTACAGTTGCTTCAGGCAATCAAGGTTTTGTTGTCAAATGGCATAGATTCGGATTGGTGGGAAGAGCTTAGTGATGAAGAAAAACAAGCCATTGAAAAGGGTTTGAATCAATCAGAAGCCGGAGAACTGATTCCACACAATATTGTGATGGAAGAAATAAAACAAAAATACGGTAAGATAAAATGAAGGTGTTGTGGACTCCGACAACAAGAGTCAGCAGTACCTAAAACGGAGGCAGTGGCAGTTATCAGTTTACAAAAAAAATTATCACTGCATCTCAAAGAAATAGAAGCAATCCTGAAAGGATTGAACAACAATAGTCCCGGATGCAATCCGGGGTTTTGACACAGAGGCGAGGGGAATCCTAAAAGGATTCAATAATCTTTTACTTAATGCGACTTCATGATTGAACCCTTTCCGGGTTCTGACGCATCTTCCGTATGTTAACCACGGGTTCCACCCGCGGTTATTTTTATTAAACCACTTTGTGGTTATGCGCTCTCTGTTAATATTTTCCAATTGAAAAAACTTATATTTGTGAGCATCAATTAAAACAAAGGCACAATGATGAAAAAGAAAAATACAAAAGGAATTAATCGTCGCGAATTTTTGCAAACCGGTGCAAAACTGACTGCCGCCGGAATGTTTGTGGGATTGGGAACATCGAATTTATTTGGAGCTGTTACCGGAAATTCAATGAGAGATCCTGTTGCCCGGATGACACTGAATAATGGCGCTAAAATGCCCATCCTTGGTTTCGGGACGTTATACCTCAACGACGAGCTTGGAGTACGGTCTGTGGCCGATGCCATCTCGCTGGGATACCGGCTCATCGACACC
>DATFJO010000423.1:0-2824 GCA_035269145.1 Tangfeifania sp.
GTATGCGACGAATACGGAATCCTGGTCTGGCAGGATTTGTGGGTGACGGGCGACTGTAACGGCCGGTGGTTCGATCCCATGAAAAAAGAATCGCAGGCACGCCGGCACGATTATCCGGATGATCACTCGTTGTTTATACGCTCTGTGATCGACCAGGTTAAAATGCTGCGCAACCATCCCAGTCTTTATTTATGGTGCGGAGGAAATGAATATCCACCTTCAAAAAATATCGATGAAAAACTGGAAAATGAAATCTTCCCGAAGTATGATGAAACCCGTTACTACCTGAATCTTTCCACTTCGCCTGAGCTGGCACGCAACACCATTGGCGGTATCGGCGACGGGCCCTACGGGTTGCAGAATCCACGTCGTTTTTTTACAACGCCATCTTATCCTTTCAATCCTGAAATCGGGTCGGTGGGAATGCCCAATGTGGAAACAATGCGCAAAATGATGGATGAACAGGATTTGCAGCCACCACGTAACGACCGCCCCAACCAGGTTTGGCGTTACCACAAATACATTGGTTACCGCGATGCCATTGAAAACTTTGGTGAAATAGAAGGTATCGAAGATTTCTGTGAGAAGGCACAGGTGGTAAATTATGAACAATACCGTGCGCTGCAGGAAGGATTTAATGCAGGAATGTGGAACACTTACACCGGAATGCTGGTGTGGAAAAATCAGAATCCATGGACATCGCTGCGCGGCCAGTTTTACGATGTTTTTCTCGACCAAAACGGAGGTTTTTACGGATACATGCACGGTGCAAAACCGTTGCATGTTCAGTTAAACTTGAACGACACAAGCATTTGCGTTGTAAATAATACATTGGCTGAGGCAGAAAATCTAACTGCTGAAGCCCGATTGTTCGATTTGCAGGGAACTCTGATCGACGAGCAAAAATGGAACGCAAGAGCAGATACCAACTCAGTTGGTACGACTCAAAAAATTGACACTTCAAAAAAACCGGATGGTTTTTATTTTGTACGACTTACACTCAAAAATGAAAGCGATAAAATTATTGACGAAAACCTGTATTGGCTGACAAATCAACCATCAGATTTTCAGGAACTGGAAAAGTTAGAAGCGCCGAGATTGAAAATTCAAGTTGAAAAGAACACAGCAAAACTTCAGACAATTACAATTGAAAATACCGGCACGGAAACAGCGTTTTTTACCCGCATGAAAGTGACGAATTCAGATTCGGGAGAAATACTTCTACCTGTGTTTTTTGAGGACAATTACCTCACACTTTTCCCGGGTGAAAAGAAAAAAATTAAGGTGGATTTATCACATCTTCCCGAAAAAACAGATTTTCACCAAATTCAACTGGAAACCAAGGCCTGGAATGGAACGCCAGTGATCAATAAATTTAAATTTTGAAAAATATAAAGAATTCGAAATGAAAAGGATACTCATAGTAATTTTCACGCTGCTCACATTTTCGCTGAGAGCACAAACGCCCAACCTGGAAGAAACGCACATTGTAAATGGTTTTAGCCAAAAAATTTCGGGCACCGATTTTAGCTATCACTCTTCCATTCCGGTAGCCAAAGAATGCCTGTTGATTCGGGCCACCGACGGAAATTCATCGATGGAATGGGAAACAGCACCGGTTCCTGAAAACCTGAGCGAGGAAACCGTCACTTTTGTATGGCTGGCTGGCATTGGTTCTTCACCAGGTCGGGCTGAATTTCATGTGAAAATAAATGATCGCGAAAAATTTTCTTTCTGGGCCGACGGAGCTGAAAATTGGCGCAAAACATCTGAAGACGGCTCCACACTCTCTTTTCAAAAAGATATGACCGACCAGTTTGGCGACCAGTTTGGATTCATGTTCCTGCAAATTCCTGCTGAGAAAGTTCAAAAAGGAGAATCGCTGAAAATCACCGTTACAGGCGGAAATTTTAACAAGACGTCGTGGTACATGACCTTTAAATTCCCGGTAAAAAGCGGTCTGAATTTCAAAGCTTTCCCGGCAATTGTCGGAAACAACAATTCTGAAAAGCAGCTTGGAGTGGCCGGAATTTTACATTTCGGACCGCCGACTACAGCAAAAATTTTCCTGGATGATAATCTGATCAAAAAAACCGGTATCGACTTCGGTTACAATTATGTCAGAGTAGAACTGCCTGCTGTAAATGAGGAAAAAACGGTAAGCTACAGCCTGCAGGCGGGCAATTTTTCTGACAAAGGTGAACTAATACTGAAACCCGTCAGAAAATGGCGGGTGAATTTTGTACAACATTCGCACACCGACATTGGTTATACCAGGCCGCAAACCCAAATTCTGGCCGAGCACCTGCGCTACATCGACTATGCACTCGATTACTGCGACATCACGGAGGATTACCCGGAAAGTTCGAAATTCAGGTGGACCTGCGAAGCTTCATGGGCGGTAGATGAATATTTGAAAAGCAGGCCGGCAGAACAGGTTGAACGTCTGAAGAAACGCATCAAAGAAGGACGGATTGAACTGACCGGGATGTATTTTAATTTTGACGGTCTGCCGGATGAACAAACACTTGCTGCCTCGCTGCAACCTATCAAACGGTTTAAAAAAGAAGGACTGGATGTGAAAGTGGCTATGCAAAACGATGTGAACGGAATTGGATGGTGCCTGAATGATTATTACAACGATTTGGGAGTTGAATATCTTAACATGGGAACGCACGGTCACCGGGCGCTGATTGCTTTTGACAAACCCACGCTTTTCTGGTGGGAATCGCCATCGGGGAAACGGATGCTGGCCTACCGTGCCGAACATTACATGACCGGCAACACAGTTTTTAAAATTCATGCCGGTGATTTTAACCAGTTT
>DATFJO010000424.1:0-4320 GCA_035269145.1 Tangfeifania sp.
ACCCCGTCGCTCAGGTCAACTTTAATTTTGTTGCCTTCGTTCAGTGTGCCTACTTTGGTATTCGACAAATCGGTTGACATTAATTTGCCCGAAACCACGTGGTAAGTCAGAATCGGAGTCAGTTGTTCGGCGCTTAAATCTTTCACGCCGTCAACTCCCAACTGGCTGAACAGGCTTTCGAAAGCTGCGTTGGTCGGCGCAAACACGGTAAAAGGTCCGTCGGCACTAAGTGCGTCAACCAAACCGGCTTTTTTTACGGCATCTACCAGGATGGAAAAATCCGGGTTTGCTACCGCGATTTCAACTACGGTGCTGCTTGCTGTTTCCGAATCACCTGAATCAAAATTTGCTTCATTCAGCATCCAGGCTTCCACCTTTAGATCACGGTCATTCATTCCCATTAATTCGGAATTCATTAATCCTGTTGCATTTACTGCGAAAGCTCCAAGTACAAATGTTGTTGCAATTGCGATGTTTCTAATTTTTGTTTTCATAACTTTTAATTTTAATCTGTTTTCAAATTTATTTTTGTTGTTTACTGTTTTCTGAGGATAATAGTCATAGCCTCACTTAAAGTGAGACCATGACCAGGAAATTACGGAATCAATACTTTATCGATTACGTGTACTACTCCGTTTGCGCCCTGGATATCGGCAGCTACTACCGCGCTTTCGTTAATTTTTACACCCGAGCTTAAGTCAACGGTCAGATTGCTGTCACTGTTAAGTGTTCCTACTTCACCCGAAGTCAGTTCTGTTGAAACTACATTACCGGGTACCACGTGATATAACAGAATAGGGGTAAGCTGTTCAGCCGTCAAATCATCAATTCCCGAAACACCCAACTGTGTAAACAGTGCATCAAAAGCATCATTTGTCGGAGCAAAAACCGTAAACGGTCCTTCGCTGCTCAGTGCATCAACCAAACCGGCTTTCACAACAGCCTGAACAAGGGTAGTAAAATTATCGTTGGCCAGCGCAATGTTTACAACCGTTGGCGGAAGTATTACTTTATCAACCACATGTATTACCCCGTTGCTGGCTTCAATGTCGGCAGTGGTTACCGAAACCGAATTGTTAATCATCACTCCTGAACCGGTTTCGATATACATGGTAATGTTATTGTCGTCGTAACTCGAAAGTGTGGACACATAACCTGTACTTAAATCGGTGGACATGGCTTTTGCACCAATCACATGGTAAGTAAGTATGCTTGCTAAATCGTCAGTAGGAATGTCATCGAGCGAGGACAAACCAAGGTCGCTCAATAAAGCAGCAAAAGCATCATCAGTAGGAGCGAAAACTGTCAAATTGTTTTCAGTGCTTAAAAAACTGGCCAGACCTGCTTTTTGTGCGGCCTCAATTAAAATACTAAAGCTACCTGCATCAGCAGCTACTTCCACAATGTTTTTCTCGTCCACTTGCGGAACATCTTCATCATCGTTGCATCCGGTAAAAAGTACAACGGAAATAAGTAAGAATAACCCCGGAATAAATTTCATTTTTGTTTTCATAATTCTGTTTTTTAAAATTGTTTTTAATGTTTTCTGAACTGTTTAACTGTTTTCAATATTTGTTTAACACAAACACTAAAAGGATTAAACAATCATTTTGTTTATATTTAAATTGATTTTTTTAGTCAAAAAATTATAATTATATCTTTATGCATTGATTTTAAGAATATTAATGCATTTGTTAAAATTAGTTAAATCATAAAACAGAATAAAGTAACACAATCTCTCTAATGAAATTATGAACACGACCAAAGATTTGATTTCTAAATTTTTATGCCCTAAAACAGGTTTTAAACCCACTTTAAAACATTGGCTTAACATTCCCCGAAAACTGATGATTTCTGATGACCAATATTTTAATTCAACTAATTTTGCACCTCCAATTATTAAAAACAATTTTCAACATGGTAGAAAAAGATAAAAAACTTTTCTCCGATTTTGCCCCGGTTTCAACAACCGACTGGGAAGCAAAAATCAATGCTGATTTAAAGGGAAAAGACTACAACAAAGCACTGGTATGGAGGACTTACGAAGGATTTGAAGTGCAACCATACTACCGAAAAGAAAACCTGGAAGGACTCGATTTCCTTCAAAGCCTGCCAGGCGAATTTCCGTTTGTTCGCGGGAATAAAAAAGCCGGTAACGACTGGTTTATCCGCCAGGACATTTATGTGAAAGATTTCAAAGAAGCCAATAAAAAAGCGCTGGAAGTTTTGGGCAAAGGCGTTACTTCACTCGGATTTTATTTCGACTGCCAAAACAATATCACCCGCGCCGATTTGGACGTTCTTTTGAAAGACATTTGCCTCGAGGCCATTGAAACAAATTTTGTTTGCCCCTGCGAAAACTGCAACGGGGCGCTGGCATTTGCTGAATATGTTTCGGAAAGCAAGTTTGAAAACAGCAGCATTCTGGGCTCTTCACCCATCGATCCAATCGGTTCGTTTGTTCTGAAAGGAAAACTTGATGATGCAGCTTTTGAAGAGTTAAAAGATATCGTAGAAAAAACAGCAGGACTGCCCTATTTCAAAGTAATCGGCGTTCACGGAAAATTCTTTGCCAACAGCGGCGCTTCGCTGGTTCAGGAAGTTGCCTTTTCGCTGGCGCAGGGCGTGGAGTATCTCACCCGTCTCACCGAAAAAGGACTGACCATCGACCAGGTGGCCGGAAAAATGAAATTCAACTTCGGAATTGGTAACAACTACTTTATGGAAATTGCCAAACTCCGCGCTGCCCGCTTGCTTTGGGCACAAATCGTACAAGCTTACGGTCCTGAAAAAGAGGAATCGCTGAAAATGATTACCCACAGCGAAACCAACTCTTTCAACAAAACTTTTTACGACCCGTATGTGAACATGCTGCGCACACAAACCGAAGCCATGTCGGCTGCGTTGGGTGGAGCAGATTCTATTACCGTTCAACCGTTCAGTACCATTTTTGATGAAACCAACAAAATGGCCGAGCGCGTTGCACGCAACCAGCAGATTTTGCTGAAAGAAGAGTCGCACCTCGATAAAATTGCCGATCCCGCAGGTGGTGCATATTACATTGAAAACCTGACTACTTCGCTGGCCGAACATGCCTGGAGCCTGTTCCTTGAAGTACAAAATAAAGGCGGTTTTGTAAAGGCTTTCCGCGAAGGATTTATCCAGTCGGAAATAAAAACGATGGCAGCCAAACGCGATCAGAAAATTGCCATGCGCCGCGAAAATATTCTGGGAACCAACCAGTTTCCCAACTTTTCCGAAAAAGCAGAAAAAGATTTTGATGCGTCGGTTTTCAATCCAACCGATTTAACGGAAGAAGACGCCAAAGTGGAAACACTGAAAATGTACCGTGGAGCGCAACCGTTTGAAAAGCTGCGTTACAAAACCGATCAGTATGCAAAAAACAACAAGCGTCCGGTGGCATTTATGTTGCCAATGGGAAACCTGAATTTCCGCAAAGCACGGGCGCAGTTCAGCACCAACTTTTTTGCTGTGGCCGGTTTCGTAGTTATCGACAATAACGGTTTTAAAACTGTGGAAGACGGCGTTGCCGCTGCCAAAGCAAAAAATGCCGACATTGTTGTGGTGTGCAGTTCCGACGATGAATATGCTGAAATTGTTCCGCAGGTAGCCGAACAACTCGACAACGAAATTCTGGTGGTTGCCGGAAACCCCGCCTGCAAACCGGAACTGGAAGAAAAAGGAATTACCAATTTTATTCATGTAAAAACGAATATTTTGGAAGAATTGAAAATGTATCAGGAAAAACTGGGAATTAAATAATTCTGAAATATAATCGGAAGCTGTCATTTCGACGAGCTTGCGAGGAGAAATCTGTGGTTTATAATAACAGATTTCTCATCCGCCAACCGGCGGATTCGAAATGACAACGAAAATTAAAAATAAAGTCACTGAAAAATAGTAGTTATGAAACCTGATTTCAAAAACATCAACATAAAAGACATCCGGGCCAAACAAACTCCCGGGAGCGTTGCCAACAACGCACAAAACTGGCTCACGCCGGAGCGGATTCCGGTAAAACCGGTTTACACAAAAGACGACCTGGAGGGACTGGAGCATTTGGATTACGCAGCCGGTCTGCCGCCATTCATGCGCGGACCTTACTCGGCCATGTACGCCATGCGTCCGTGGACAATTCGCCAGTACGCAGGATTTTCAACTGCCGAGGAATCGAACGCGTTTTACCGTCGTAACCTGGCTGCCGGCCAAAAAGGTTTGTCTGTGGCATTCGACCTGGCAACACACCGCGGCTACGACTCCGACCACCCGCGTGTGGTGGGCGATGTTGGAAAAGCCGGT
>DATFJO010000425.1:0-3757 GCA_035269145.1 Tangfeifania sp.
CTGTCATTTTACCGTAACCGAAATTTAATTATTTTCGAAGCCAAATTCTTAAAAAAATAACCATGAGAAAAACATTAAAGCTATTGATTGTAGTAATGGGGCTGGCCATTGTGTCGTGCCAGAACCAAAATAATGAATCGGAAAAAGATATGAACAACCCGTTTTTTAAAGAGTGGACCACTCCATTCGGTGTTCCGCCATTCGACGAAATTAAAGTGGAGCATTACATTCCGGCTGTAAAAGAAGCTGTTGAACAGCAGGAAGCTGAAATTGAGGCCATCGTAAATAATACTGAGGAGCCCGATTTTGAAAACACTATTCTGGCAATGGACAAATCAGGGAAGTTGCTCGATAAAGTTACCGGAACATTTTACCCGCTGAATTCGGCCAATACCAGCGAAGAGATGCAGGCTGTGGCGCGCGAAATGTCGCCGCTGCTAACCCAGCACAGCGATAATATAATGATGAACCCGGAACTTTTTCAAAGGGTGAAGGCGGTTTACGAAAAACGCAACGAAATGAATCTCGACAAAGCTCAGTTGCGTGTAACCGAAAAATATTACCAGGATTTTGAACGCAATGGCGCCAATCTTTCAGATGAAGACCAGGAAACACTGCGCGGATTAAATGAAGAACTTTCATCACTGACACTGGAATTTGGTGAACACCTGCTGGCTGAAACCAATGAAAACTTCAAACTAATTCTCGACGATGAAGCAGATTTGGCAGGTTTACCCGCTGATGTTGTGGCCCGTGCCGCCGAAGCTGCCCAGGAGGCCGGCGAAGAGGGCAAATGGGTATTTACCCTGGCCAAACCGAGCATGATTCCGTTCCTTCAGTTTTCGGAAAAACGTGATTTGCGCGAACAACTTTACCGCGGTTATTTTATGCGTGGCAATAATGGCGATGAATACGACAATAAAGAGATCATCAAACAGATTGTACAATTGCGCGACGAACGTGCCGAATTGCTGGGATTCAATAACCATGCTGAATACATTATAGATGTAAACATGGCAAAAACCCCGGATGCGGTTTACGATTTCCTGATGGAATTGTGGGATCCGGCAATGGAAATGGCCAAAAACGATGTGGATGAAATGCAGGCCATTATCAATAGTGAAGGCGGCGATTTTGAACTGGCATCGTGGGACTGGTGGCACTACATCGAGAAATTGCGGAAGCAGAAATTCGACTTAGATGAATCGGAAGTGAAAGCCTATTTTACGCTTGATAATGCCAAAAACGGAATTTTTTATGTTGTGGAAAATCTCTATGGGTTGAAATTCATCAAACGCGACGATATGCCTACTTATCACGAAGAGGCTGAAGCTTATGAAGTACAGGAAGCCGATGGTTCGCACCTCGGGGTTTTGTACATGGATTTCCATCCGCGCAGCGGGAAAAGGGTAGGAGCCTGGTCAACCGGCTTCAGAAACGCCAACTACGAGGAAGACAAACGTATTCCGAGAATCGGCTCGATTGTGATGAATTTCACACGCCCGGCCGGCGGAACACCTGCTTTGCTGAGTTTCGACGAGGTGTCAACTTTCTTCCATGAATTCGGACACGCCCTCCACGGACTCTTCTCTGATGGTCCGTACGACCGTACTTCAGGAAGGGTGCCACGCGATTTTGTTGAACTTCCTTCGCAAATTATGGAAAACTGGGCCGCCGAACCCGAAGTGATGAAAGAATATGCCAAACATTACCAAACCGGCGACCCCATTCCTGATGAACTGATTGAAAAACTGAAACAAAGCGCAACATTCAACCAGGGATTTATTACAGGTGAATATGTTGCAGCATCACTGCTCGACATGGATTACCACACTGCCGAAAACCCGGTAATCGATGACGTGAATGCTTTTGAAGAATCCTCGATGGACCGCATCGGACTGATAGATGAAATTCTGCCCCGCTACCGCAGCACCTACTTTTCGCATATTTTCAGCGGTGGCTATTCGGCCGGTTATTACGTGTATTACTGGGCCGGCGTGCTCGACACCGATGCGTATGCTGCATTTAAGGAAACCGGTGATGTTTTCAATCCTGAAGTGGCTGCCAAATTTAGGACACTGCTCGAAAAATGCGGTGCCGACGAAGGCATGGTGGTTTACAAAAACTTCCGTGGCAAAGAACCTTCAATTGAACCGTTCTTAGAGAAAAAAGGACTTAAATAGAGAAGTTGGCCGTAGGCAATAAGCAGTAGGCTTTGGCCAGTAAATAATAACGAAAAAGCAGTTGACAAAAGGTTGAGTTTGTCAACTGCTTTTTTTTGTATAGGATTTTGATGCAGGTAAAACGAAATAGGCAGCAGGCAAAATACAGCAGGCAAAAGTTTGAACTTGCAACTGCCAACTTAGGACTTTAACTTTCTGCTACTTTTTCATATTCACCGGAAATGGTTTTGTTTCGGCTCCGGTGTAGAGTGTAACATGCGGGAACGGAATTTCGATTCCTTCTTTGTCGAATGCAGCTTTTATTTCCTGGAAAACACTGTTCTTTACTTTCAGGAAATTGGTTTTTTCAAACCAGACACCGAGGAGGATTTCAATGCCGCTGTTCCCGAAATTCTGAAATATAATAACCGGATCGGGCTCTTCCAGGCAAAGCGGATTGTTTCTAACCACTTCCTGTAAAATCTTCTTTACTTTTTCGAGATCTTCTTTATAAGCCACACTCAGGTTGAAATCCATTCGGCGCACCGCAAACCGCGTTATATTTATGAGCTCGGTACTGATAACTGTTTGGTTGGGCACACGAATCAGCACATTGTCGAACGTTTTGATTTTAATCGATAATAAATCGATGCTGTAAACAGTGCCCGATTTATCGCCCAAACGCACCACGTCGCCAATTTCGAACGATTTTTCAGAAACCAGGAAAAATCCGCTGACAATATTCCCGATGCTGGTTTGCGAGGCAATACCCACAACAATACCAATGACCCCGGCAGCTCCGAAAACAGCGGTTAAATCAATTTTCAACTCAGCAACAATTATAAAAAACAGCACCACAAAACCGGTGTACAAAACTGCCCGGTTAATAATCATTTTCCGTTGTTTCGACCACTTTTCGGGCAAAATTTTCCGTACGATAAATGCAATGGTATAGAGGATTATTAATCCTGCAACTGCCAGAATAACAATTGAAAGAAGGCGTTCAAAAGTAGCAGCATTAAAGTATTTTGACCAGTCGAAATTCATTGTTCTGATTTATAAATGTTCTTAATAAAATGAAAATTGATTTTCAGCATATTTCTATCCATGCTGTTTTGGGGCCTGGCAATAACTTCAGCTTTTTCGCCATGAATGCTTTTGGAGTATTGGTAATTGGCTGAACTGATCACATCTTTGCCTTTGTAGTCGAGCGAAACCAGGCTTGTAACAATTTTTCCGTTGCTTTTGTAAAGCGACAGGTTTTCAACCCTGATGATCAATCGTTCCACCTCTAAAACACCGGCTGAATTGTTATTAATTGAAATTGGGCAAAGCGCTTCGTATGAACCGGGTTGTGCATTTTCAGGGTTCATAAAATATTCATTTCCCAGCGAAAATGCAGGTTCGCCACTATCGGGATTGCCAAACCAGGTATTTGAAAGCGGATTGACAAAAATTTCCTTCAGCAATTTTTCAGGTTGGTTTTTTGAAAAATATATCTGAACTGTTAAGGGGATTTTCAGGTAGAAAAGTAATTTTTGCCCGGGCGATACAAACAGGCCGCTGCCTTTAAAAACCAGTGGTTTTGATGGCAA
>DATFJO010000426.1:0-8011 GCA_035269145.1 Tangfeifania sp.
TTATCGATACCTTCGGGCGCATTTTCTGAAAGGTTTTCATAACTCCGTGCTGCATTTTGGGCTGTTTTTCCATCAGCTTTTAAGTTCCATTTAATAATACTTCCCCACTTGTCGTTTTCGGTTTCATCCCCGCTTTTTTCCAGCAATTCCATATCGATGTCGTAACGCGGGAAAAAATACCACAGCGGGAATCCCCGTTTCAGCATAACTCGCAGGCTGTCTGCAATATATTTATTCCCGAAACGGGCACGTATTCTTTTGGCAACCGGAACCCATTCCGGTTCAGTTATAAAGGGCGGATAAGTAAAAAATTCTTCTTTATTAATTTTCTGATTCATAAGATTATATTTTTAATGGCGATCCGGATTTTTAGCCAATTTAATTCAACAGGTTAATTATTCCGGCCAATTTTTTTATACAGACCAATTTTGTACCACCTGTTTTTCTGTAAAAACTTTTTTTATATGAAATTGTGTTAACCTGTAAAATGCCTTGAATCCAGAGGATTTCATTTTTTTCTATCCGGATTGTGGCACAACTGAAAATGGGGTAATAATCATCAAATGTGGTAATTATCAACAAACAGTTTCTCAACACAATTATTAAAGATTGGGAGATAGTATTTTAATCGATGGGTAGTTGCCGGTCAGGCTCTCTTCCAAAACCTTCAACTTCAATTTTTTCTTCTGAAAAAGTGAAGATGGAAAACGCATTTTTGTTTTCAGTTTCTACCATGCCCTGAAGTGTCAAAAAATGAATGTCGTGTTGTTTGGTGTAGTTTCCTTTGTGATTGTGGCCGTTGAGCCAGAGTTTTACGCGGTCATATTTTTTGAGCACTTCCAAAACTGCTTCTGAATTCCATAAGGCGTGGGCTTCAAACGGCAGGAGCGGATAGTGGCAGAATATTGCTACATTCTGGTTTGCATTTTGAGCTGTTTTGAGTTGTTTTTCGAGCCAGTTGATTTGTTTCCGGCTCATTCCACCGTTCCATTCATAAGCGTTGGATTTGCCGGCAGTTTTTAGTTTAGTCAGCATTTCTTCGGCTCTTTTTACAGTTTCAGGATTAGGTGAATTGAATGTGATTTCGTTTCCATTCAGAAAAATAAACAGCCAATTGTCTTTTTCAACTGTGTAATATGTTTTATCCAGACCAAGTGCATCCGGAACTTTTGCAAGTTTTTCTTCTTCTACGTCAAAATCGTGGTTGCCCGGGATGTTGTAAATTGTATGAACCGATTGTTCGAGGATAGGCTGTAACGTATCGAAACTTGAAAAATCGCGGTCGATGAGGTCACCCAACCCAACCACGAATTCCAGGTTTTCTTCGCTGTTAAAGTGTTTGATACATTCACGAAGTTTTTCAGGCGAACTGCGATAAAACCGGCTTCCCATTGGCTCGCAGTCGCAGTACTGGCAATCGGCAAAAACGCCCAGCCGTAACTGGGCGTTTGTAGTATTGTTGGTCATAATTGTTGCAAAAAGCAAGATGAGCCAAAAGTTTTTCATTTATTCTTTTTCTCCTGTACTTTCTTCTTCTTCTGCTTCTTCCATGGGGACTTTAAACGAGCCGAGATTGGTAATTTCGTAATCGGCCAGTGAAAATGATTTGTTTGAATTATCGTCCACTTTGGTTACCTGCATAAACGATTTTTCACCTGTTTCCTTATCGTTGGTTGTAACTTCCATCATGTATCCCCACGGAATTCCGTGCGAATAAAGACTGGTTTTAAAAAGTGTGCTGAAAAAATCGCGGGCATTCATTTTCAGGTCTTTGGTAATCCAGATGTTCGATTCCGAAGTTTCATCGCTGTATTTGTATTCCTCGCATTTATAGCCGGCAATGGTTTTTGTGCGGCCGGTTTTATTTACATTCGGATTTGCGAGGTACGATTCCGGAGTTTCGTCGAGGTCGGCGTCTTCTTCAATACTTTCACCCATGGTTTCGAAAAAAGTGCCCAATCCGTAAACAATGCCGGTTTTTTTACCGTCTTCTTCACTTAGAATAATAGTAGCGCCGTTTTCGGCATCCATAATAAACATTCCCTGCCCGGGATTTCCCATATCGCCCGAAATCATTTGGTAGGCCATACTTTTTGAATCCGGACTGAGGTGCGTGATAAACTCGCCGTCACTTTCTTTGCTGCCATTGGCATCGTAGGATTCAACATGCATTTGAATCATGTTGTCGAATCGGTAGTTGTCGGCAACGGGAACAGGTTCGCCCGACATGCCCAACCCTTTCATGATATTCTGCATCCGCTGCCTGCGTTCTTCGTCGGTTGAAGTTGGAGCAGAAGCTGCGCTGTCTTCCAGGGCTTCTTCCAGTTTGTCCAATTGTTTATCGATGGCTTCATCTACCTTTTTTTCGGCTCTTTCTTCCACCTTTTTTTCAACGCGTTCTTCTACTTTTTCACGCAAACTCCTTAAAATTCGTTGTCCGTTGGCCGGCTGTATGAGCATCATCGCAAAAACAGCCAAAAGTGAAATTCTCAGAAATGTTTTCATAATTGTTTGATTTTGAAAAGTGAGTTATAAATTTTTAGTTTTAAACAAATTTGGCTTAAATATTCGAGAAAATCAATACTTGTTTGTCTTTTTTTTGATTCATGACAGCGCAGGATAGGATTTTTTTGAGCAAAATGTTAATTTGGGCATTAAAATAACCGGATAATGAGCAAAAACTATTTTTTGGCATTCGACCTGGGAGCTTCAAGCGGGCGCGCCATGTTGGGAATTTTAGAAAACAGTGAACTTCAACTTACTGAAATACATAGATTTAAAAACCAGATGGCACAAATTCACGGTCATTTTTACTGGAACATTTTCAGTTTGTTCGACGAATTAAAAACCGGCCTGAGAAAATGCATCTCCGAATATAAAATTCAACCTTTATCTTTTGGGATTGATACCTGGGGCGTGGATTATTCATTAATAACCAAAACCGGACAATTGGCCGGTTTGCCGTTTGCCTACCGCGATCACCGCACCGACGATGCCATGGATGAATTTTTTAAAATCCTACCTAAAAAGGAAACGTACCTGCTTTCGGGTATTCAGTTTTTGCAGTTCAACTCGCTTTTCCAGTTGTTTTCGTCTGTTCGCGAAAATTATCCGCCACTGCAGATTGCTGATGGTTTGCTTTTTACTCCCGACTCGTTAAACTATTTATTCACGGGTGTTAAAAAGAATGAGTATACCATTGCCAGCACTTCGCAAATGTTGAAACCGGGAAAGGCTGAATGGGAAAAACAGCTTTTTGAAGCAGCCGGAATTCCTGAAACCCTGCAGCAGGAAATGGTTCAGCCGGGTACTGTTTTGGGGTTGGCACTGCCCGAGATTGATGAACAAACCGGATGCGGAGAAATCACTTGTGTAGCCGTTGCTTCGCACGATACTGCTTCGGCAGTAGTTTCAGTTCCGGCAGAAGGTGAAAACTGGGCTTACCTGAGTTCGGGAACGTGGTCGTTGCTGGGTATTGAAAGTGCTGAACCAATTGTTTCGGAAGAAACGCTGGCCATGAACTTCACCAACGAAGGCGGAGTTGACGGAACCACCCGGTTTTTGAAAAATATTATGGGCATGTGGCTCATTCAGGAATGCAAACGTATCTGGGATGCTGAAAAAGAGATGAGCTGGCAGGAAATTGTAGAACTAAGCCAACTGGCAGAACCTTTTAAATGTCTTATAAATCCTGATGATTCCAATTTTCTGAACCCGGGAAATATGCCGGAAGCCATCCGGGAGTACTGCCGCAAAACAGACCAGTACGTGCCCGAATCAAAAGGCGAAATTGCACGGTGTATATACGACAGCCTGGTGTTGAAATATAAATATACCCTCCGTCAAATTGAATCAGTTACCGGAAAAAATATTGAAAAGCTTCACATTATTGGTGGTGGTGCCCATAACGAAATGCTTAACCAGCTAACGGCAGATGCCACCGGAATTCCTGTTATTGCAGGGCCGGCAGAAGCTACGGCTATTGGCAACATCATGATGCAGGCCAAAGCCATGGGGTTTGTAACCACCCTGGAAGAAATCCGCAAAATGGTACGAAATTCCTTCCCGGTGAAAACATACGAACCATCGGCGCAGGCCGACTGGGAAAAAGCATATTCAAAATTTAAGCAACTCGACTGAATCAGTTTTTTTAGTTGAATATCCGTTTATGTGGTTTCACTATACATGATTCCGCGGAATGGTTTCGTTCCAGATTTTTGAAAAAATCCGCGATTCGCCTTCGTAAGCATCCAGTGTGGCATGAATATAGAAATTCTCTTCATCGGAAGTAAGACGCGTATTGCAATACGTTTTTACTTTCCAGTTCTCCCGCTCCAGTGATTTTTCCCAGATGACTTCCCCTTTTACCGTTTCCAGTGAATCGTCGCACACAGAATATTTTTCGACATTGAAATCCCTGATTTTCAAATTTATTTCTTCCAAATAAAAAATATCTTCCTCTTTGATAATTTCCATGGTCGATTCATTGGTTATCAGGTCACGATTAACATTCCATTTGTAATCAGGTGCTTTTATCGTTTTTTTTACCGAATGGGGTTTTACTCCCAGCGGTTCTTCAAATGTCACCTTCTGGTCGCTTTCTCCTTTCAGTACAGGAAGGGAAATCCGGCTCTCTTCGGTATGAACCAGTACGGTTGCCATTTCCGGCGGAGTCCATGCCAGCGGGAAATAGGAAGATGAAACGGAAATCCGGAACCGGTGACCTTTTGGGAAAGTCTGGCCTATTTCATTCAACTGAATTTTTACTTTGTATTTTTTCCCCGGAACAAGTTTTTCGGGAAATTCATGATTTTCATGATGTGTAAGATTCAGAACTCCGAATGTAACCCTTGTGGCTTTTCCATCGGGGTGGATATCGGAAAGGCGAACGGCGATTTGAGCCACCGGCTTGTCAACCGAAAGTGTAAATTCTGCACTGGGAGCTCCAATAATACGGAGGTCTTTTTCAAGAATTCCGCTGTTGAAAATCAGGGCTCCGCCGTCTTCATCGCGTTGGTCGCCCGGTAAATCGGGTGGTGCGCTGTAGGAACACCATTTTCCGGCAAACATCCCCAGGCTCAGTGGCGATTTTACCCACATGGCTTCGGGTTCCCGGCTATTTTCTCCCTGACTCAGTGTGTTGTCGCCATGGAGGTACCAATGCTCATCCTTCACTTTTTCAGAGGGCCATGCATTTAATCCCAGCCAGTAACCGGGGCGTTCTTCGTAGCTTGTAAATGGCAGCACACTGTCCTGCACCCAGGCTTTTACCATCGGCTCTTTATCGATGCCGGTTTCTTTTCCTTTTAACCACTGGTCCCACCAGCGAAGACTTTCCTGCAAAAATCCTATGGCCGGTCCCGGTTCTCCGTCGTGCGGGTAACGGTGGCTCCACGGACCAACCAATCCCATCCGGGGAACTTTCAGGTTTTTCAGCATCCTGAAAACTGCGTTGGAATAACCATCTGCCCAGCCACTAACAGCCATTACTGCACACTGGATATCGTCGTAATTTTCATTTACCGAGCCATGTTTCCAGTAGTCATCTCTGGTTTGGTGCTCCAGCCATTTTTGCAACCAGAGGCCGCTGTGCTCCAAACGATCGAGCCACATCTCTTTCCATTTGTCGCCCACGATTTCCGGATCGGGTGGCAGGCTGTTTTTCCCGAACATCACCGAGGCCCACGAAAGATTGTCACCCAGCAGGCAGCCGCCCATGTAATGCACATCGTCGGCATACCGGTCGTCGGTTGAGCAAACGGTAATAATCGCTTTTAATGCTTTTGGCCGGCGGGCTGCAATTTGTAATCCGTTAAAACCACCCCACGAAATACCTATCATGCCTACATTCCCGTCGCACCAGGGTTGGGCGGCCAGCCATTTAATAATTTCTTCGCCGTCGCTCAGTTCCTGTTCCAGGTATTCATCGGTCAACAGCCCTTCCGAATCGCCGCTCCCGCGAATATCTACACGCACTCCTGCATAACCGTGGCCTGCAAAATATCCGTGGTTCATTTCGTCGCGAATTCTTTTGTAATCTCTTTTCCGGTAAGGAATATATTCCAGAATAGCCGGAACAGGATCTGTTTCGGCATCTTCCGGCATCCAGATGCGTGCTGCCAGCTTTGTGCCATCCGGCATCGGAATCCAGGTATTTTCAACCTCTTTAATTTTGCGTGGTAAATTATCAGTGTACTTCATTGTTGTTTATTTTTTGTTTCCCGAACTAAATTTCAGATGGGCTGCTGTTAATTCGAACAAGAAATTTTAAGAATGGTTTGGCAAAAATCAATCTGAAATTGACGAAAATATTTTTATTTGTTTAAATTTTTTATTTTTAACTTTAAACAAAGAGTAGTTAGTTGTGTTTTAGTTATCAAAAAACAGGAAAAATCTTAACCGAAGCAAGTATCGTCTGCTAAACAAAAAGAAATTTTAAGCAGATAGAATTTCGGTAAGACAAACCTGGATTTTTGGATTATTTAGGTTAAAAACAGGATTACAAAATATTAAAAAAATTACATTCAAGTGAAAGAGCAGGGCTATTCAATTAAGGATTTGGAAGTACTTTCCGGTGTAAAGGCGCACACCATTCGTATTTGGGAAAAACGGTATAACCTTTTGGTGCCGCAGCGTACGGAAACAAATATTCGTTATTATACCGACGAGGATTTGAAAAGGATGCTGAACGTTTCAATGCTGGTTAGAAATGGATTTAAAATTTCGAAAGTATCGAAATGGGATGATAAAAAAATTTCAGAAACCATTTTAAACCTGACTTCCGAGAATACATCGGAATCAGATTACATTGAGCAATTGATACTGTACATGGTCAATTTCGACAATATCAGTTTTTACCGGCTTACCAATGAAATTATTAATAAAATGGGGTTGGAAGAAGCGGTTACCAGAGTGTTTTTCAATTTTTTTATTCGAATCGGAACCTATTGGCAGGTTGGGGCTGTCTTTCCCGCACAGGAACATTATGTTTCAACTATTTTCCGCCAGAAATTAATTGCCGAAATTGATAAACTGGGTATTGTGCATTCGCGGCCGGAGACCATTCTTTTCTTTCTTCCTGAAAAAGAAATGCATGAAATGAGTTTGTTATTTTATTCATACCTCGCCCATAAAATGGGGTATCGTGTAATTTATCTCGGGCAGTTTGTTCCGCAGGAAGATTTGAATAAAATACAGGAACAGGTGCGTATTGATTTTGTGTTTACTGCTTTCATCAATTCAATTACTAAAGAAGACCTGGAAAGTTATCTTGAATCAGTGAAAGAAATGTTTCATGACCAAAAGGTTTTTATTACCGGTTGGCAGATTCAGTCGCACAATCCGAAATTGCCGCGGAATGTTAAAATCGTAAAAGATTACCACGAGTTTAAAAAATTCTTCCGGTAATTCGGATTAAAGATTATTCAATAAATTTTTTTAATCCAGCGAAAGAAAAGAATATTTCATTAAGCAGCGGCAAAATTGCCTACTGCTTTTGCCTATTTTTAATTTTCTTTAGTACCCCGCTGCCTGACCGTCTTTCCGCGATTCGGAAGCGCCGTAATACACTTTGTTTTCCTTATCCCACCAAATGGCCTGGTAACCGCCATAAGCACCGTGCGAAAACTGAACGGTGTGTCCTTTCATCATCAGGTTCCTGATGGTTTCGTAATCAAAACCATTTTCAAGAAAAACAGTTCCGCCATCTGTCATTTTTTCGCCGGTTGGCTGGCTCGAACCCCCGTGACGAATGCGCGGAGCATCGCCGGCTTCCTGGATGTTCATACCGAAATCAACGATATTACATACAATTTGTGTGTGTCCCTGAGGCTGCATCGAACCTCCCATTAATCCAAAACTCATCAGCGGTGCGCCGTCTTTGGTAATAAATGCCGGAATAATGGTATGGAACGGCCGTTTATTGGGTTCATACACATTCATGTGGCCTTCTTCCAGTGAGAAAAGTTCGCCGCGATCCTGCAAAATAAATCCCAGTTTTCCGGGTGTCATT
>DATFJO010000427.1:0-2978 GCA_035269145.1 Tangfeifania sp.
CATGGTAAACTCACCCAGCAATTGCCGAATATGAAAGCAATTTTTGAACAGGTAACCGAAGATAGCGTTAAAATTTGCTGGAATTGCAACGACCAGGATCTTTTACCTCCCGGGTTGGAAGCAAATTTCAATTCGGTTAAAAAATGGTTTGGCGATACGGTTCATATTCGTGAATTAAACGTGGGCGATTATCCTTACCAAAAACTCATGAATTTATTTACTGACATGAATTATGAAGGCTGGATTCTGCTTGAAGCACGAACATCTCCTGATGACAGAATTGCTGCAATGAAAGAACAAAAACGATTGTTCGATGAAATGATCTCATAATTCCATTTTCTTTCGCGTTGAGAAAGTTGATAAAAAAAGGTGCATCGAAGAGTAAAATCTTTTGATGCACCTTTTCATTGTTTTTAAAAACTTCTATGACCACAGGTCAGAACCCTGCTTATAACAATAGCTTAACAAAATCAGGATCCCCATTTAATTTCTTTCTCGGCAATGGCGACTTCTTTAATGTTGTATAACTTATTATCTTCTGTTGCTGACGATTCGTATGTAAAAGCCTGAACCTGTAAAATATAATCCTCGCCGCTGTACGCAGTTCCATCCCAGTTGCCAGAAGCCTGGTTTATCTCATATTCATCGGCCGATGCAATTAGTGTATAACTAACAAATATGACTTCACGATTTTGATTCAGAAGTTTTACAACGAACCCATTGGCATCCTGAGCAGAATCCCATGATACTGTCATACTTTGAACATCAGAATGATAGACAGCCTCAGTTATTTCAGGCACCTCGAGTGCCCCGGCTTCCATCATATCAGCCTGTTGAAGCACTTCCCCGTCTTTGCTTTCTACATCAAAAACATATTCTCCTTGTGCCGGATACATGTTTGTATAATCCCCCATTTCCGGTTCTTTATAAAAAACAGTAGGAGTTGATTCCGAAGATTCGAGTTCGACTTGATTTCCAGCTAAATCAGGCGGTGTAACCGTTGCCATTTTAATTGCTTTGGTGCCGTACGCAAAATATGCATTAGCAAACCTTAATTCATCATCGATTTTCTTTTTTACAATGTAAGCATCAACTTTTAATTCAAATTCCTGTTCAACCTGTTCTTCGTTGCAGGAAAAAAAGAAAACGGGCAAGGCTAAAATCAATAAAATGTTTCTGTAGAAATTTTTTGTTCTCATGATAGTTGCATTAATTATTTAGATTTCAAAATTAATAAAAACATGAATTTAAACTTGATGGAGCATCCAACAGGATAAACCTTCAACTGATTATTTTTATTTCGTAGAAAGATGAAAAAAGCGGCCTCAGGGTTGCTTCTGATCGGTAATTTTTTCCCAAATATTTTCAATTACCGGAATTCCGTCTTTAAGATTTTCTTCACGCATTCGAATTACACGTTCTCCGGGGTAACGGATTTCTGAATTGGACTCATCCTGAACTGATTTTTTCACATCGCTGACAATCTCCTCAATAGTATTTTGAATAGCGGGAAAATTACTGAGTTTTTTTGTGTCGATGGCAATAAAAACCTGCGAAACCCCGTATTCTGCTTCCAGTTCGCTGAGTTCTTTTGTGGAGCGGCCAGCCGATAAAACAGTAGCGAGAATATCGAGCAACAGCGACAACCCGGCACCTTTCCAGTAGCCGATGGGAAGCGCCCGCCGTGTTTCCAGAATTTCGGAAGGGTTGGTTGTTAGATTTCCGTCGTTATCAAATCCGCCGGGAAACGGCAAATCTGTATCCGCCATTTCGGTTGCCTCCATTTTTCCGTATGAAAACTGGGTCATGGCAAAATCCAGAACAATTGCTTCGTCTTTGTAAGGCACTGCAAAAACCAGCGGATTGTTCCCCAGCCGGCTGTCCTTGGCGCCCCAGGCCGGCATGTTTTTTTCAGTGTTGGTCCAGCCAATAAAAACAAATCCTTTTTGGGCTGCCTGCCAGCCGTAAGTTCCACCACGCATCCAGTGGTTGGTATTGGCAATGGAAGCACATCCAATTCCATTTTCTGCTGCAATTTGCATCGCACGACTGGTACAAAATTCAGCATTTAAAATTCCCGGGCCAAGGTTTCCGTTCCATTGTTCGAGGGCGCCTGCAGAATGCACCAATTCCGGCTCGGCATCCGGTTTTACGAAACCTTTTTCCAGGTAATCAACAAACCGGGGGAAGCGATAAACGCCATGCGAATAAACACCTTCCAAACTGTTAACGGTAAAAACTTCTGCGCATCTTTCAGCTTTCGTTTCTGTAAAATTATATTTCAGCAGAATCTGTTTAAATTCGGTTTTCATTTCCTCAAAAGGCACTCGAATCGATTCCATATTAAACGGTTTTCCAGGTTCGTTTTTTATTGACTTCTTCTTTTGCCCGAAAGGCTTTTTCCAAATCGATGTTGTTGCGATTGGCAATGGCACAGAGATAAATAAAAATATCTGTGAGCTCATCGCCAACTTCTGTAACGCATGAATTGGAATCCATGGCCAGTCCTTCGGTTTTTCGAATGGCTTTGAATAGTTCGCCCACTTCTTCGCCAAGCAACAGGCATTTATCAATGGTTGACTGATCGGAAAAACCCCGTTCTTTTTCCAGTTGATTTACGTAGTTCTGATAATTTGAAAGGGTTGGTTGATCTTTCAGTTCCGGCATAACGTATTCTATATTTTAAATCCTAAACTTAATCCAAAATCAGGAAGAAAGCGATTATTCAAGTCCCTTAGATTTGACTCAGCGCAGACTTTACATTTTTCAGCAGCGTGGGTACTTTTTCAAACGGATCGCCTGCGCCCAGTGTTTCCAGCGGCAGGTAGCCGCGGTAGCCGGCATCTTTAATAATTTTGAATAGTTTCACAAAATCGGTGGTTGTTTCCTGGCCATCGATCCATACGTTTTCTTTGATTTGCCAGGTCACTGCCTTGTCAATATTTTTCTGAATTTCTCTGTACGGATCATGCTGCCGG
>DATFJO010000428.1:0-8392 GCA_035269145.1 Tangfeifania sp.
GCTGTTGGGAAAAAAATTATTCCCGGCAATTAATTTAATTTTATAATTCTTTACGTAATTATTATCAGCCACAACTAAGGCCGCCTTACCTCTTTTTTGTGACTGTTTTTCCTTAAAATTGAAATTGTAAGCAGGCAAATCTCCCGGAATTACATTCGAACCCGAGATTCCCAGAATTGAGCTGTGACTCGTTAAATCATGCTCAAAAGCCTTCAGGTTGTTAATCCGTTGTGAGGTTTTCCGAAGATTTGAAGGAACTTTTACCACGATCGTATTTTCTAGTTCAAAGCCCTTGTCTTTATGAACAAGAAAATTCACCTGCTTATTCATTCCTGAAATCCCAGAAATAATAGCGATAATAATTACAAACTGGGCAACCACAATTACCTGCCTGAAAGAGATTCCGTTGGTAACAGGTTTATATTTTAGCTTTAACAGTTGGAGGCTGTTAAACCGGTTGATCAATAAGGCTGGTAAAACTCCATTTATAAAAATGCTCAGCACAAGAATACCGCAAAGAACTACTACAAACAAAGGTTGACTGAATACGGGTTGGAGCAAAATTCCAAATTCATTTCGCATAACCGGAAAAAGCAATCGTGTAAAAACAAGCGACACAATTAGCGCAACCAGATGAATAACAACAGATTCAGCCAATGAAGCGAAAATTATTCTGGAAGATGTAGCGCCGTTAATCTTTTTTATACCTGTTTGTTTGGCTGAATTTATTAATCGTGAAAATGAAAACTGAATGTAGTTAAAACCGGAAGCCACAAGAATTAAAAATCCGACGATAAAAATGAGGTAAACATATTCAGCTCGCGAATTTGGTTCTAGTTCATTTTTTAAACTGGAATGAAGGTGAATACTGTTTAATGGCTGCAGATGATACTTGTGTTGAATATTGGTTTTCTCAAAAGTAATTTTTTTGTTTTCTGAAACCAGGTTATTAATTCCGGTTTCCAACTGGTTGATATCCGTATTTTCTTTCAATTTCAGATAAGTGTAGAAACCAGTTTCGCCCCACTGGGCTTTTGCGGGTGGAGGCAGGTGCATATCATCATGAAACGAAAGCAAAACATCAGCATTAAAATGAGCCTGTTTCGGAATATCCTTAAATACACCTTCAACCGTAAAATCATACACCGGATACTTAAACAAAACCTGCCCGACCGGGTCGCTTGAACCAAAGTATTTTTTTGCCGTGCTTTCCGAAATTATGGCGGTGTAAGGCCGTGTTAAAACCTGTGCTTTGTTTCCCTGAAGAAGAGGAATGGAAAAAACTTCCAGAAATCCCGGCGAAGCATGATAAATATGCTCATTAGTAAAAATCTCATTACCTATTTTGTACTGGGGGTTACCTGTTCTCGTAATATAACCTGCAGCCAGAACAGTTGGATATTTTTCTTTTAACGAAGTTGAAACGCCGCGCTCGCATTCGGGGATAGAAAGACTCAACTCATTTCCACTGTAGATGTCGGTTGTTATCCGGTAAATATTTTTATTGTCGGGAAAAACACGGTCAAATCCCTTTTCATAAAAAACATAGCCGGAAACCAGGATAAAAGTAATTAACCCGATACAAATGGATGAAAGCAGAAAAAAAGTATATTTCTTTTCCCTAAATAAATTCCTAAATGCAACCTTTAAGTAGAAGTTCATGTTTTTAATTTTTTAATTACCTTAAATCCTCTGGGCACTCTGAGAAAACTCAAATTTATGCTCTTCACGCATTTGTTCTGTATTTTCCATAGCACGATTTATTTCTCGTTGTGGCCTTCCAACTCTGCCAACTCACAGCCCCCTAAATCCATCGAAGGGGGACTTTGAGCTAGCGCATATTTGTTACATCTCATTAACATTATACCGTTTTATTAATCTTGCTGCTTCCAGTTCCTCCCCTTCGGGGAGGTTAGGAGGGGCTTCACAATATCTCCGCCATCGGCTCATTTACGCTTTCGGTAATTACCTCACCATCGAAAAGATTGATGACGCGATGGGCAAAACCGGCGTCGTGCAATGAGTGCGTAACCATAATTATGGTTGTTCCTTCCTGGTTTAATTCTGTTAACAGGTTCATGACTTCGATGCCGTTTTTAGAATCTAAGTTTCCGGTGGGCTCATCGGCAAGAATCAATTTCGGATTGGCAACCACTGCCCGACCAATGGCCACACGCTGCTGCTGTCCGCCGGAAAGTTGCTGCGGAAAGTGTTTCGCCCGGTGCCCGATTTTCATACGTTCCAGCACTTTGCCAACCATCTCTTTCCGTTCGCTTGCTTTTAACTTCAGGTAGATAAGTGGCAGTTCCACGTTTTCGTAAACCGTAAGTTCATCTATCAGGTTAAAACTCTGGAAAACAAACCCAATGTTTCCTTTCCGCATTTGTGTGCGCTGGCGTTCCTTATAGCTGCCAACCTCGGTGCCGTCGAAAAAATAATTGCCACCAGTCGGATTATCAAGCAACCCGATAATATTCAGCAGTGTCGATTTTCCGCAACCTGACGGTCCCATTACCGCCACAAATTCACCCGATTTTACGTGAATAGAAACTTCGTTCAATGCGTAAGTTTCAACTTCCTCTGTACGGAAGATTTTTGTTAGTTTTTCAGTTTTTATCATAAAGCCCCCTTTAATTCCCCCCAAGGGGGAAGATTAGAAAATGATGATTTTTAGTATTATTCAATTTTGCAATTATTAATGTTACTCTCTTTCTCTTATTCCCTCTCCTTTGGAGAGGGTTAGGGAGAGGCTCCTTTCTCCTCCCCTTTGGGGAGGTTGGGAGGGGCTCCTACCTCAGTATCAGCTTGTCATTCTCCCCAAATAAATCGTACCCTGAAGTTATCACTTTTTCGCCTTCTTCGAGGCCTTCAATTACTTCATAGTATTTCGGATTTTTGCGGCCAATTCTGATTTCGCGTTTTGTGGCAAAATCGCCCGACGGGTCGAGCACGTAAATCCATTGCCCGCCGGTGCTGTTGAAAAAACCGCCCAAACCAACAAGTAATGATTTTTGTGGCTGCCCCAGTTGTAAATTAATGTAATAGGTTTGTCCGGTCCGGATGTTTTCAGGCCGTTCATCCGTAAAAACGAGATCGATCTGAAATTGCGAATTCCTGACTTCGGGATACACCTTTTTTACCTTCAGATTAAAAAGACTGTTTTGCCGTTCGAATGTGGCAGAAAGTCCTTGCCGCACACGGTCGATGTAATGCTCATCAATCAGCGCCTCAATTTTAAAGTCGGTTAACACATTTATTTGCCCGATTCGCTGTCCGCGACCAATGCTTTGGCCGATTTCCGCATCCAACATTCCAAGTTGTCCGTCAACCGGAGCTTTCACATTCAGATTATCCAGCCGTTCGCGCACAAGCTCAAGTGTTTGTGTCATTTTCTCCAATTCCCCGCCGAGTTGGTTCATCTCCGTGATTCGTATCATCGAATCATTTTCCATTTTTTGCTTGTTGATTTCCAGCAGCCGAACGGCATATTCATAGTTTTCTTTGGCCTCCAAATAATTTTCTTTTGCCACCAGATCGTCCTGAAACAATACTTCTTGTTGTTCAAAGTTCCTTTTCTTTTTAATGATATCGAATTCCGAATTCAATAATAGCCGTCTGGAATCAATCAACGCATTTTCAAAATTTATGCGGGTTTGGCGCAGGTAGTTTTGTTTTTGTGCCAGGTTCGATTCGCTGTTCATTATGTCCATATAAACGGTCCGGTTTTCAAGAACCAGTATAACATCTCCTTTCTGCACTGTGGCGCCTTCTTCAATCAAAATTTCTTCCACTCTTCCACCTTCCTGGGCATCCAGGTATATTGTTGAAATTGGTTCTACCGTTCCATTGGCACGAATAAAATCATCAAAATCTCCCATTTGAACTTCTTCGATGGTAATTTTTTCGCGATCGACTTTCAACGTGGTTATATTTGAATCTTTGATAATCTTCACCAGTAAAAAGATAAATACAAGGCCGGCCACACCGTAGATGATATGCTTCGGTCGTATCCCTTTTTTCTTCTCTATTTTTCTATCCATTCCCATGGTTGTAATTTCTTTACAGTATTTTTAATTTTTAAGCATGTTCTCTGCGTCCGCTGGAACTGTCATTCCGACGAGGCACGAGGAGGAATCTTTTTGTGAATGAAAGATCTCTCCTGTCGTCAAGATGACAGCGATGAGACAAAGTTCATCGAGGCTATCAACACCTGGAAAAATTGCAATCGTCTTTAATTCTTTCATAAAAAATTCCTCCGTTTAATTCATCCCAAAAACCGGGTTCCCCATGTAAAAATCAATTGTTTTTCGTTTTATAATGTATTGAAGTTTTGTCCGCAACAGTTCACCCTGCGCGTTCGACAAAAGATTTTTGCTCGTATAAAAATCGAGGATATTAATCATTCCCTGATCCTTTTTCTTTTGAGCAACTTCAAATGCCAGTTCGTTCGATTCGGTTTGTTTTTTGGCCTGAAGGTATTCAGCAGAAGTGGCCGATAACTCCTGGCAATACGATTCAATCTCGTAATACAGCTGATTTTTATAATTCTGAAGTTCCACTTTTTTGGCTTCCAAATCGAGTTTGCTGAGTTTTATTTCTGAACGGTTTCTCCACCGGGTAAAAACCGGAATAGAAAGCCGCACTCCAACCGACTGGGAAGCATTATTGCTAAACTGCTCCTGAAAAGAAATTGGATTTCCGTCTTGATCAGTGCGGGTTTCGTAATAGCCGGTGTAGTATCCACCGGATAAAGTAAGGGACGGCGATAACTGCCCGCGCGCAATTGCAAGGTTCTTCTCCACAGCTTTTAACTCCTGCTGTTTTACATCAACGTCCGGCAAATGTTTTACGGCCATCGAATAAACACTGTCGGCATTTTCAAAAACCGCAGACGATGCGTAGCTGATGTCATTCAAATCCTGCAGTTGCAATTCCTGATTGGCCGGATAGTTCATTGCTCTTTTGAGATCGAGCAATGAGGCATTTAAATTATTTACGGTCCTGATTACCAATAACTCCTCTTCAGCCAGCCGGGCTTCAATTTCCAGAATATCGGTTTTGGCGCTGATGCCCACCTCGGTTTCTTTGGTCACTTTTTCGAGATTCAGTTCCGATAGTTCTTTCTGTCCTTTCACAATTTCGAGCAATCCTTTGTAATATAACGAATTATGAAAGGCATTCATTACAGCAAATGAAATTTCAATTTTTTGGGATTCTTCCTTTGCCAGTCCGGCACGATAAATAAAACGGTTATAAGCAATTTGGTTGTTACGGATAAAGCCATCGAAAAGAGAAACCGAACCTGAAAGTGAATACCTGTTTGAGGCAAAACTGTTGTAAGTAACGTCGTTGGTATTCGGGTCGACCGACTTACCAAAGTTTACGTTGTAATTTGTACCTGCATCAATGTACGGAAGTCGTTCTCTTTTCGATTGTGCCAGAATTTCCCTGTTTGCTTCCGATGAAATTCTCCGGCTTTCAATATCCAGGTTATTTTGCAATGCATAATCAATACATTCCTCCAGGCTCCATTTCTGCTGGGCAAATAAGACTGAACCGGTCAACATTAATAAAATGAATACTATTTCTCTTCGTCCGAACATATTTTTTTCATTTGCTTTTGTAAATGCCAAAAAAGTGCCGGATTTTTCAAAAAACTGACTAACAGTCCCTTACACATCATAAACTAATAGAATTAGGCATGCACTGTCAAAAAAATAGACAAAAAGTGTAAAATATTTTGACAATGTGTTTGAATTGAAATTAAGACAAACTAATTTTGGATAGCAAATATTCACGCAAAGACGCGAAGGCGCAAAGAAAATAAACAGTGAAAAATCCACTTCGCGTCTCTGCGTCTTTGCGAGATAAATTATCCAAATCAAAAATGACCAAAGGAAAACTACTCATAGTCGACGACAACAAAAGCATTTTAAGTGCACTTGAAATTTTATTGCAGGATGATTTCGAAGAAATAAAAACAATTGCCAGCCCCAACCAATTGCCATCGCTGATTGAAACCGGCGACTACGACCTGGTTTTGCTCGACATGAATTTTTCTGCAGGAGTGAATTCCGGGAATGAAGGTTTATACTGGCTGTCGCGCATCCGTGAATTGAGGCCCGAAATGGAAGTGGTTCTTTTTACGGCCTACGGAGATGTTGAACTGGCTGTAAAAGCCCTGAAAAAAGGAGCAGCCGATTTTATCCTGAAACCCTGGGACAACGAAAAAATGCGCACCACCTTGCTCAACGTTTACAAACTGCAGCAATCAAAAAAAGAAATAAAAAAACTCAAACAAAAAGAGAGTGCGCTTCGCAGTGAAATTAACCGCGACAAAAATTTCATTATTGCCCGGTCGCCACAAATGATGGAGATTCTTAATCTGGTTTGGAAAGTGGCTAAAACCGATGCGAATGTTTTAATTACAGGCGATAACGGAACCGGCAAAGAATTGATTGCCCGCGAATTGCACCGCCACTCGAAACGTGCAAATGAAATAATGGTGAGTGTTGACATGGGCGCCATTAGTGAAACACTTTTTGAAAGCGAACTTTTCGGCCACAAAAAAGGATCGTTTACCGATGCCCGCGAAGATCGTACCGGTAAAATTGAAAATGCCAACGGCGGCACACTTTTCCTCGATGAAATCGGGAACCTGCCTGTTCAGCTTCAACCCAAACTTTTAACGGCCATTCAAAACCGCTCGGTAACTCCAATCGGCAGTAACAAGCCGGTTCCGGTGAATATCAGGCTGGTGTGTGCCACCAATCAAAACCTGGATGAAATGGTAGCCGACGGTTCGTTCCGCGAAGATTTGCTGTATCGTATCAATACCATCCATATCGAAATTCCTCCGTTGCGCGAAAGAAAAGAGGACATAATTGCCATTGCCGACTATTTTCTGAAAATTTACTGCAACAAATACCGAAAAAACTGTACAACTATTTCCGAATCAGGATTGAAAAAACTCAGGAATTACCAGTGGCCCGGAAATGTGCGTGAACTGCAGCACACCATTGAGAAAGCGGTGATTCTTTCCGACAAAAAAGAACTGACACCCGATGATTTCTTTTTCAGGCCGGTAGCTCAAAGTGTAGGCGATATATTTGAGGGCACAATTGAAGAAATGGAACAAAAAATGATATCGAAAGTCATTCAAAAAAGCGGTTCCAATCTTTCTGCGGCAGCGGAACATTTGGGAATTACGCGGCAAACGCTGTATAACAAAATGAAAAAATACAATCTGTAATATGGTCAGTCAGCATCTCAACAGAAATATTGTTTACCGGTCCAGCCTCCTTGCGTTTAATGCTGTTGCCACAGGCTGGCTGCTTTTCGATCAGAAAATTTATGTGCTGGCCATTTTCTTTACAATCATTTTCGTTTCCCAGGTAATTGAACTTATCAATTTTCTGAACCGTACAAACCGCAAAATTGCCTGGTTTTTCGATGCCATCAAAAATGAGGATTCCACATTAAATTTTCCTGTAAATACCGGAAATAAAGCCCTGAATGAGCTCAACTCAAGCCTGAACAAAGTGAACGAACTGATTAAAAATATCAGGTTTGATTTGCAGGAACAGGAACAATATTTTAAAACCATTCTCGAAAATGTTTCCGTTGGGATTTTAACCCATAATGAAAAAGGAAATATATTCCTGGCAAACTCGGCAACCAAAAACCTGCTGGGGCACGAACATTTAACACACATCAACCAAATTAAACAGATTGACCGGAAACTTTTTACGACAATTAAAGAGTTGCAAACCGGCGACCGGAGGCTGGTAAGTTTCAAAAACCAAAACGGAATTATCCAGCTTTCGTTAAAATCGACAAAATTTATCACCTCTCACGAAAACCTGCAGCTAATAACTATCCAGGACATTAAAAATGAAATGGAAACCAAAGAACTCGAATCATGGATAAAACTGATTCGGGTGCTCACCCATGAAATTATGAATACCGTGGCGCCAATCACATCGCTTTCGCAAACGATAATGGGCTACTACAAAAACCTGAACGGAGAACTGCCATCTGAAAAAATCATCACTAACACCATGAAAGGGCTGGAGGTGATAAATGAGCGGGGTGCCGGCCTGATTGGTTTTGTTGAAACTTACCGCAAACTGACACGCCTTCCACCACCGGAGAAAAAGCCCCTGCAGGTGAAACAGTTGCTGGAGAACACCATCACACTGATCAACCTTGATCCCATTGATGAAAACATTCAAATTGGTTGGACAGTGCAACCGGAAAATCTGGAAATTTCTGCCGATAAAAAACAAATTTCGCAGGTGCTCATCAATCTTCTTAAAAATGCAACCGAAGCCCTCAAAAACAGGCCCGGCGGTAAGATATTATTAAAAGGAGAAATCAACTCCGAAGGCCG
>DATFJO010000429.1:0-2240 GCA_035269145.1 Tangfeifania sp.
ATAAGATTGTAATACCCTGGAAAGGCATTTTTTTCTGCAACGGCAAAAATAAATCCTTACTTTTGCAAAAATTTGGAACAGGAAAATGCGAATCGATATCATCACTGTTTTACCCGAAATGCTCGAAAGTCCGTTAAATCATTCGATTGTAAAACGGGCACAGGAAAAAGGACTGGCCGAAATTCACCTGCATAACCTGCGCGATTTCTCGGACGACAAACACCGGCGGGTAGACGATTATGCATTCAGCAAAGGCGCCGGAATGGTAATGGCCATTCAGCCCATTGAAAAAGCCATTGAGTCGCTGAAAAAAGAGCGCGACTACGATGAAGTTATTTTTACTACTCCCGACGGAAAACTATTCGACCAAAAAGAGGCCAACACGCTTTCGCTGAAAAAGAACATCATTATTTTGTGCGGCCATTACAAGGGCGTTGACCAGCGGGTTCGCGATCATTTTATTACCAAAGAAATTTCGATTGGCGATTATGTTTTAACCGGTGGCGAACTGGCTGCGGCAATTATAACCGACAGCGTGGTGCGGCTGCTTCCCGGGGTGCTCTCCGATGAAACCTCTGCCCTCTCCGACTCTTTTCAGGATAATTTATTGAGCCCACCGGTTTATACACGGCCCGCAGAATACAAAGGAATGAAAGTGCCGGAAATTCTTCTAAGTGGAAACGATAAACTGGTAGACGACTGGAAACACGACCAGGCAGTGGAAAGAACAAAAAATTTGAGGCCGGATTTGTACAAAAAATATACGGGGGAGTAAATTCCAAATCTCAACTTTTCAAATCCTAAATAAGTACCAAATCTCAATTATCCAAATCCCAAATAAATTTCAAATTCCAACATTCAATTTTCGAAACACGAGGAAGAAGATGAGAAATCTGTTTTAATAAATGAGATTTCTCCTCCTGCGTCGTGCCAATGACAGATTTTTACAAATAACTCATAATGAGAGATATACAAAAATCACATTTTGGTGTCATTTCGAATCCCGGTATTCCGGGTGAGAAATCTCTGAATTTAAATCAGATTTCTCCTCGGATACTCGTCGAAATGACAGTTGCCGGTTATGTCATCGTCTCATTATGTCTAATAAAATTAGGTGAACACTCGAAATGACACCAATAGATATGTCATTGCCAACTTGTTTCAGCATTTCATGCAATTAATAATCAGCAAATTACCAAAGAAACCCTGGAGCAAGTTCTCCCGAAGGTCCAAGGAACTCCTTCGGTAAATCGCTTCGCGGAGGGTGACGTTCGCTTTATAATGCATAGCGGATATTCAAATTTGGGAATTTGAATCTTGAAATTTATTTGAGATTTGGTGCTTGATTTTTGGAGATTATCTGTTGAGATTCATCCGTCAAGCGGATCAAAACCGCTGGACGGATTTAGTACCTCTGGCAAATTTTATTGTACGGACAATGCTGACACACTTTTTCGTGGGGAGTCTGGGTATAGTTTGTTGCAGGTGAATAGATTTCAGCCACCAAATCGTGCATTTTATCCTTGAATTCCTGTTCCAGATTTTGGTAAGCAAAAGGTTTTGAGTTGTATTTTATTTCAGGCGAAAATTTCTCCTCAAACAATTTACGTAAACTGTAAATCGCCGGCTGAATTTCATTTTCAACCTCTTTTTCATCTTTATAAACCAGGCTGTAAATCAGTGCCTGTAAAATTTCTTTTTTCGGTTTTTCAAGGTCTTTTTCAAAAAGTTCGTCGAGCGCCTTGAAAGTAAAGCTGGTAACATTTCCTGTTTTATAATCGATAACCCGAACCTCGTCATTTACCTTGTCAATCCGGTCAATTTTGCCACCGACAAAAACAGGGGTTTTTTCATTATTCAGGTTCAGGTTGAAACTTGTTTTGTAATTTCCTTCCAGCGCTACCAGTTCAAATGGCGCCTGCTGCATGTCGATATCCAGCAAACGTTTTACAAATGTTTTGGTGTTCTCAAAAATAAGCACAGTTTTACCTTCCAGTTTCACCGGCTTTTTAAACGGTTCTTTGTATTTGAAATAGTTTCGCCCGATTGCTTTTCGTATTTCATTTTCAATACGGATTTTATCTTTCTGAATTTTTTCCAAATCCGTTTTATTCACCACTTTTCCAACAAAAGGTTTGTAAAGGTTTTCAACGGTTTCGTGGAAAATATTTCCAAACACCGGACTGTCGATTTCATCTTTCACTTCATCCGGCTCAGGAAGTTTTAAAATATACCTGAAA
>DATFJO010000430.1:0-7703 GCA_035269145.1 Tangfeifania sp.
GAAACCTTTAGGTTTCGGAGGGGGTAAAATGATTAACACTTCCAACATTCGCCCTTATTACATTCATTTTTTAAGCCTGATTCAAAAAAATCCTATTTCTGTTTCCCTCACCTTAGTAACCGTATCTGCCCCCATAACTTACCTTATTACCTTATTTCTCAGGTTGAATAAAGCAATAAAGTTGGTTGAGGCATGGAGGTGTATGTAGCTTTTTACTAAGGTGAATTTTGAAAATAAGGTTTTTAGCCCATAAAACAAATCACATATCTACCGTAGGGATTTTGGCTGAAATGTGTTAATTTTATTCTTTCGTGGATTAAATTAATTGGTTATGGCATTCCAGCTACTTCTCATCCTCTTCATCGTTACCGGTATCGGCATTGCTGCCATCTGGACAAAAGATATTTTTACCAATACCGACATCGACCTTTCAAGAGGTTTTTTTCATGCCCGCGAAAAAGATTCAGGCAACCTGTTCTGGCCCCACTGGCTGGCAGAATATGCCACCGCTCTGCTACTCATTATTGCACCTGTTCTTGTTTTTCTTGGAATAGAAACGGGCACACAGCTTTTGCCCTTTGCTGCCGGTGCGCTGTTTTATACCTCGCTCAACAGCCTGGGCTGGGCTTTTGCCCGCAAAGAGCGTTTTGGCTATGCTTTTCCTATGCTGTTTGCGCTGGTTATTTCAGGTGCTTATTTTTTTGTGCTGATTTTTGTATCACCATTTTTATGAATTTATCGAATGAGAACCGCCGTTATCGACTTGGGCACAAACACCTGTAACCTGCTGATTGCTGAAATAAATTCGCCGGATTACAGAATATTGCACCAAAGCAGGCAACTGGTAAAACTGGGCGATAAAGAAATCCGCAATAACCGTATTAGCGACGAGGCATTGAATCGTGTGGAGAAATGCTTCAATCATTTCAAAATAATTATTAATCAGTATAAAGCCGAAAAAGTAAGGATTGTTTCCACCTCGGCGGTACGCGAAGCCGGCAATAAAATTGAAATTCTGGAACGACTCTGCAACCAAACAGGATGGATAGTTAAGGTGCTGACCGGCGATAAAGAGGCACAACTGATATTCGAAGGCGTTTTGCTGGCGCTTGAAAACCTGGAAAAACCCACGGTAATAATAGACATCGGTGGCGGCAGCAACGAGCTTATACTTGCCGAAAACAATGCCATTAGCTGGAAAGAGAGCAAGCCTACAGGAATGGCCCGTGTGATTAACCAGTTTGCCTTATCGGATCCGCTTAAACAGGAGGAGTTGAAAATTTTACAGGAATTTTTTTGTGCCCGTCATTCCGGGGCCATTGAAGAATTCAGGAAGAAAAAAGTGAATACACTGGTTGGTTGCGCCGGTGCCTTCGATACTATTGCCGACATTATAGATGAAGTGCCCCCCGGAGAAAAGCAGCGAAAAAAACAGAAAATACCACTTTCCGAATTTAACCGGGTGTATGAAACGCTCGTACATTCTACCCGTGATCAGCGCATCAGAATAAAAGGAATGGATAGGATGCGGGTGGATTTAATTGTTCCGGCTGTAATTTTTATTCAGCAACTCATTACCCATTCCGGCATTTCAAAAATCATTCAAACCGATTACGCCCTGCGCGAAGGAGTGCTCTATGAATTGATGTGATCAGGGTTACCGCATCAGGCTGTCGGCAATTAAAAACAACATCATGAACAGGTAGAGGAAGTTGAGCTTGTAAAAAGCCTGTTTTACGTTGAGTTCATTTTTTACCAGCATAGAAAAGCTGAGCGAGAAAAGCAGGTAGAACGTGTAGCCGAGAAGAAGGATCAGCAGCGCTTTGCTGGTAAATATGAAAAAGAGCACCAGCAGGGCGGATGCAACCGTTGTTAGTACCCAGGTAAAAGTAATCCGTTTTATCTGGTTTTCGCTGAATAATTGATTCAGGCTTGGCATCCCGGCTTTTTTATACTGATCGCCAAACATGAGCAGCAGCAACCAGAAATGCGGAATCTGCCCGATAAAAAAGAAAACAGCTACCAAAAGAATAATTTCTGAAGTGATATTTCCTCCGGCGGCAGTCCAGCCAATCAGAGGCGGCAGTGCGCCCACCATTGACCCGGGAATAACTGCAAATGCCGTTATTTTTTTCAGCGGTGTATAAACCAGGTTGTAAAAAAACAGGGTAGTCCAGCTAAGGCCCAGAGCAACGGGCGGATTGGTAAAAAAAAGCACAACCGAACCGGCAGCCACGTAAAAAAGCGCTACCAGCAAACCACCTGCAACGGAAATCCGCCCCGAAGGAATCGGGCGGTGCTGTGTGCGGGGCATCCGGGCATCGGTTTTATGCTCCTGCCAGTGATTGATTGCACCCGAACCGCACGACATCAGAAACACCCCAAGTGCAAGCAGCCAACCCTGCGAACCAATTTCGCCGGCATAAAGTGTAAAACCTGCCAAAGCCGAAAGGGCCACGGGCAGGGCAATCCGTACCTTGCCCAGTTCAATAATTATTTTCAGGGATGCAACGAAATTTTTCAATCCAGCGTTTTGAGGTATTCAATTATATTGTCGATATCCTCATCCGAGAGCTGTCCTTCGTAAGATAACATCAATCCTTTGTTGAAACCATCTACTACGTCGGCATTCGGTTCGTAAATCGAGCGGCGGATGTATTCCTCGTCAACGGTTACCTGGCGTTCCTCTCCATCGGTAACAACGGTATGTTCCGCTCCCCAGATTCCCTTGAAAGTAGGACCAACCAGCCGGGACCCGTCGATTGAATGACAGGCAAAACACCCGATGTTCTGCATGATCCGCCGTCCGGTAGCCACTGGAGAATCGATATCGGCAGTCATCACCTGTTGGGTGGTGTCGGTAATCCACGACTGGAATGCAGTATCTTCCATAACTTTTACATACGAATACATATAGGAGTGCTGCAATCCGCAGTATTCGGCACAATACAATTCATAAGTACCTTCTTTTTGCGGTTCGAACCACATAAAGTTGTTTTCTTTTCCGGGAACCATATCCTGCTTCACGCGAAAAGCCGGGATGTATAAACTGTGCAGCACGTCCATTGCCACCAGGTTGAGTTTCACCGGTTGATCCTTGGGCAGGTAGAGTGTATCGGTACGGCGCCCGTTTTCGTATTCAAAAGAAAAATTCCACATTCTTCCGTACACCGTCACTTCCATGGCATCGTCGGGTGCGGTCCGCATGGGTTTATAACCGGCCCATCCGTAGTAAAACATCAGAAGTGTTATAAGTAACGGAACGATTGTCCAAAGAATTTCCAGCCTGACGCTTCCTTCAATCTGCGTAGGATTTGGATTTCGCTTCCGGTTATATTTATAAATAAAAACCAGCATTAAAATAGTGAGGGAAATCAGGAAGAAAAACGATATCCCGAGTATCAGCAAAAAGGCGGAATCAACGCCTTCAACAAAATTGGATGCCTGTGTAATTTCCGGACTGTACATGGTTTTTATCTGTATAAATAATCTAAAAATGTAACAACAATGGTAACTACAAGTATAGCAAAAACAAATCCGACCATCAATTTTATGTAGAGTTTATCGTATTTCAGGTGCATAAACCAGGTTAATACCAAAAACGATTTTACGATGGCGAAAATAAGAGCTCCTGCAACCGTGTATTTTCCCAGTTCGATGCCGGTAATCCCGATTGACAGCAGGGTAAGGATTACCAATGCTATCAAAACGATAACGTAAACCCTGTAAGGAACAACATGTTTTTTTTCGTCTGACATAAGCTTTTTAAATTCAGGTTAACAGGTAAAACAACGGAAAAAGAAATATCCAGATAATATCGACAAGGTGCCAGTAAAGACCTGCATTATCGAGCAAAGCCGATCGTTGTGCATGTATTTTTCGTTTGGCTACTTTTTGCATCACAACAGCGATAAAAACAATACCGATAACAATGTGCAGGGCGTGCAGTCCGGTCATAATAAAATAAAGACCGAAAAAAAGAATTTCGCCCTGGCTCAGGGTTTGGGTCAGCATTTCAGAACCCGGAAAGATGCCGTGATCGAATTTAACTTTCCATTCGAAATACTTGTTCACCAAAAATACAATTCCAAGGATTACGGTAATGACCAACAGCAACAGAGTAAAACGTTTGTTGCCTTTTTGAATTGCGGTTGTTGACATGGCAATAGTCATACTGCTCACCAGTAAAATAATGGTGTTTACCGCCCCGATAAAAGTATCCAGTTCTTCGGCTGCCAGGTGAAAAGCCTCGGGGTTCATAAACCGGTAAACCGAATAGATAACGAAAAGCATTCCGAAAAGCAGCAGCTCGGTAAAAATAAACAACCACATCCCTATCTTGGAAGCTTCTGCATCGTAATGGTCGTGTACCACGGTATGTGAACTATTTTCCATGATCTTCCCCGTTTTATTTGTAATTATATGGTCCGTCGTGTTCGCCAATTTCAGGAATTTCATCGAAATTTTCAAGAGGCGGTGGCGAAGGAACTGTCCATTCCAGTGTTTTTCCGTGCCACGGATTTGCTTCGGCTTTTGGCCCGTTGCGCGCAGAACGCACAAGATTGGTAATGATAATGATTAACCCGGTTGCAAGAATCCATGAACCGAAAGTACTCAAAATATTTCCTCCGTGAAATTCTTCGAGGTAATCGTAATACCTGCGTGGCATTCCCATCATTCCGAGGTAAAACATGGGAGAATATAAGGTCAGGAATCCGATAAAAAATACCAGCCAGCCGGTGTTTGCCCAGGCTGTATCGTACATACGGCCAAATATTTTGGGAAACCAGTAATGCATCGCGGCAAAAAAGGCAAATCCTGTTCCGCCAAATACAATGTAATGGAAATGCGCTACCACAAATGCCGTATCGTGCACATAAATATTTGTTGCCAGCGCTCCAAGTACCAAACCGCTCAATCCGCCAATCATAAAAACAAAAATGAATGAAACTGCCCAGTAAAAAGGAGTTTGTAAATTGATGGACCCCTTGTACATCGTGGATATCCAGTTAAATACTTTAATTGCGCTGGGGATGGCAACAATGAATGTCAGCAGTGAAAAATAGTATTGTGCGGTTCCGCTCATTCCGGCCGTAAACATGTGATGCCCCCAAACCAGGTATCCAACAAATGCAATGGCCATTGTAGAGGCGATAATTGCTTTGTAACCAAATATATGCTTTTGCGAAAATGTAGGAATGATTTCAGAAATAGCCCCCATTGCCGGGAGGATCATAACATAAACTGCCGGGTGCGAGTAAATCCAGAAAAGGTGTTGGTAAAGTACCGGATCGCCGCCCAGTGCCGGATCGAAAACGCCCACTCCAAACATTCGTTCCATCGCCACCAAAACCAGCGTAATTCCAACAACGGGTGTTGCCAGCAATTGAATCCAGGCTGTTCCGTAAAGTGTCCAGACAAAAAGCGGCAGTTTGGTCCATTTCAAACCCGGGCACCGCAGCCGGTGTATGGTTACCAAAAAATTAAGCCCTGTTAAGATAGAGGAGAAACCGAGAACAAATGCTCCAAAAATCGCGGGGAGCATGTTTGTACCTGTTTTAAAGCTGTAGGGTGCGTAAAATGTCCATCCGGTATCGGGCATACCCTGTCCGAAAATCAATGCGGAAAGCACCAGAAAAACGCCGGCTACATAAAACCACCACGATAGCAGGTTAAGTTTCGGGAAAGCCACATCTTTGGCGCCAATCATAATAGGCAGCAACAGGTTCCCAAAAACAGCGGGCAGCCCCGGAATAACAATCATAAAAATCATGATTACCCCATGTACCGTAAAGGTAGCATTGTAAAGCTGGGCATCCATAATGGTTTTACCGGGTGCCAGCAATTCAAATTTCATTGCAAGTCCCAAAAGTGCGCCGATTGAAAACATAATCAGCATGGAATAAAGATAGAGCAACCCGATGCGTTTGTGATCGGTAGAAAAAATCCACCCAAGCAATCCTTTATACTTTCCCCGGTATTCCAGATAGTTTGGCTGGTTAGCAACATTTGTCGATTGCATAATACAGTTTAGTTTAAATTTTACCTTTTTTTCTCGGTTTCAGAACCAAATATAATAATAATACAACAGCAAAAAACATGATGACAACCCCACCTACTTTTGTGAAATTTAAAACATAGGTCTGTCCTGCCGGATCGTAGGTGAAGCAAAATCGCAATACTTTATTTAATGTTGGTCCCGACTGGCCTTTGGAAGCTTCTACAATGGCCATCTTCCATTCAAACGGTAAAAAATTCATACCGTTTAAATACCGTGTAATTTTTTCGTTCGGACTTACAACTACAAGCGAAGCGGCGTGTAAAAAATCGTTGCCCGTACGTTTGTATTTAAAACCGGTGGCGTTGGTAGCTTTGGCAATGCTGGCACTGTCGCTTACAAAAAACAGCCAGCCGTCTTTGGCCTGGGCAGCTTTTTCTTCCGACATCAGCCCCAAATAATTTTTCTTTTTCCGGATTCCCAGATCGATGGTTTCCCGCGGGTCGAAACTGATGGTAACAACCTGGTAATCTTCGCCCGGCACCAGTTCCGATTTGTTCATCACACCGGCAACCGCTTCCATCAACGGGCTGCAAATTCCCGGGCAGCGGTAATATACAAAGTTGATAATGGTAGGCTTGTCGATTACATCCGAGAGCCAAACCTGAGTACCGTTTTCATTTATTAAAGAAATGCTGTCGGGCAGGTAATCGTCGAGATGTTCAACCACCCCTATTTCAACATCGGTGGGCGAAACTGCCGGATTTGTTACGGCCTGCCCCGCCGCCTGAAAAGTTAAAATTCCAGGCAAAACAACGGATAGGATCCAACTAATTTTCTTATTTATAATTCGTTTCATTTACTTCTTCCTCAAATATAACTAAATCGTGTAAAGTTTTTCATTTCTACAAACCATTTAATTCAATGAAAGTTTAGCAGAAGAAAAATTTTTTGTGAATGGAAGGATTTTCGAATCCCATCAAATCCTTCATATTTTGAAAAAAGTGAAAATAATTCAGGAACAACTCTCCTTTTCTTCCTATTTTTACGGCTCTAAATTCAAATTCAGAATGGTTGATAACAAAAAAATAATCGTTGTTCTTCCGGCTTACAACGCTTCGAAAACACTTGAGATGACCTATCGCGAAATTGATTTTTCGATAGTTGATGATGTTATCCTGGTGGATGACTTAAGTAACGACGACACGGTAGAAGTGGGCAAAAAACTGGGAATCAAACACATTGTGGAACACAAACAAAACAAGGGTTACGGCGGCAACCAGAAGTCGTGCTACAACAAAGCACTCGAGCTGGGTGCCGACATTGTAATTATGCTTCACCCTGACTACCAATATACACCAATGCTGATTCCTTCGATGACGCACCTGCTGGCCAGCGGACTCTACCACGTAGTACTGGGGTCCAGGATTCTGGGGAAAGGCGCACTAAAAGGCGGCATGCCAATGATTAAATATGTTGCCAACCGCGGGCTTACTTTTGTTCAGAACATTTTAATGGGCGCCAAACTTTCGGAATACCACACCGGTTACCGGGCGTTTACCCGCGAAGTGCTGGAAGCCGTAAATTACAATGTCAACTCCGACAACTTTGTGTTCGACAACCAGATGCTGGCGCAAATATGGTACGCCGGTTACGAAATTGCCGAAATTACCTGTCCCACCAAATATTTCGACGATGCCTCGAG
>DATFJO010000431.1:0-3779 GCA_035269145.1 Tangfeifania sp.
ACTGTTCCGGCTGTTCATTTTGAAGGAGAAACCATTTGGGGCGCCACGCTGATGATTTTATCAGAGTTTTTTGATGTGGTAGAACGAATTTCTGAATAATAATTTGCCGGATTACAAATTAATTTTTAGGAATCACATTCAAATAGTGTTCATAATTACCGGTAACCCGTTGCACGTAATTGTAGGCTTCTTCGCCGCGGGCGTAACCCCATTTAACCACCGGATCTTTAAAATATTTCGAGGATGATTTGTTGCGCAAATAAAAATCGACATTGTCTTCCCATTTGTGTTGGTTTTTCCCGTATTTCCGTGCCAGCCGTTGTGCATCCTTCACATGCCCCAGCCCGATGTTGTAGGCGGCCAGCGTAAATTTTATGCGTTCAGTAGAATCAGGAATACTGTTCTGAAGTTGCTCGTCGATCCAGTTCATCATCAGTATTCCTCCTTTAATGTTTTCAGCCGGATCAGTGTAATCTTCAATTCCGAGCGCAGTTGCTGTGTTGGGCATCAACTGCATCAATCCATAAGCGCCTCCCCACGATTCTGCCTCAGGATTAAATCGCGATTCCACATACATGATGGAAGAAATTAACCGCCAGTCCCACCCATAATATTTGGCAAACTCTTTTACCACCGGATCGAATATTGAAATTTTTCCACCGTTAATGCTGTGGTAATCACTTCCCATTCTGATTGTGGAGCGGGAACTCACAAAATATTTATTATACAAAATATTGTATTTTGCACTTTTTTTGAATTCAATAAGCCACTTATCGAGGTATTCTTTCCAGTCGTCTGATGCATCTTTTCGCACCGCCCAGGCAATGTTTTGCGGGAAACTAATTACCAGCGAAACATCTATATTCGGGTAATAAGTTTTATTCAACCGTCCCACATCTTCGTCACATACCGTGTAATCGATTTCACCTCCAGCTACCCTCGCAATTAGTTGTTCCACTCCGTAAATCGTGTCTTCCACAATATCGATGGGAGAGCCGATTTCTTCCGACAAATTGACCAGGCGTGTATAATACGATGTATTTTTTTGGACGTGCACATTTTTGCCTTCCAATTCCAGAGTGGATTTCAAGTAAACTGTAGTTGTATCGTTCGCATTTGGTTTTCGCTGAACCAGCACCTGCCTTGTCTGTTTAAAAGGCTCGGTAAACTGAACCTCCTGTTTGCGCGCTCGGGTAACTGTCAGGTTTTTGGCAATCAGGTCGAACCGGTTATTTTTAAGGCCGTCAAATGAATAATCCAAATTGTTACTCACTGAAATTTGCAGATTAACACCCAAATTATCGCACAGCTCCTGCACCATTTCATACTGAAACCCCATGGGTTTTCCGCGGTAAACAAAGTAGTTGGTAGAATTGTAATCGACAACAACCTTCAGAACCCCTTCTTCCCTGATTCGTTCCAGATCAGTGGGACCAACTTCAACCGGTTCTTCCTGAATTTCTTTTTTATGGCCCCTGCCACAACCGGAAAGAAAAATAACAACCGGCAGTATCAAAATGATTTTTACTGCTGCTATATGTTTACCTTTAAAAAACATCAGTCGTAAAATGACCAGGCAACTCCCAATCTGAAAGTCCTCCTGTTCATCGGATAATGCGGAGTTGTAAAATATTCCTTGTTAATAAATTCAGTACCGATATTCATCATTTTGAAAAAGACCCTGGTTCGTTTCAATCGTAAATTCACATGAGCGTCAATATACGGAAAATCGCCCACTTTTTTCTCATTCTGAAGATGGAACAGACCGGTAGACGGATCGTAGGCATCGGCATAATAGTTTGTGTTGTAACGGGTATCAATTCCAATGGTTGTGAACATTACCTTTGAAATTACAAAATTGTAATAAGCCGAAATAAATGCTGAAAAATCGGGAAGGTGAAGCACATCTTCGTTGGATGCTTTTTGCCAGAGCAGGCGGGTTCTGAAATGAAGCCCGCGGTAATTGAAATCCTTGTCGATGTGAGCACCAAGTACCAGCAACTGGCCGCCAAACTGCGAGGGAATTCCCAGCGTATCGTTGTAAATAAAATTGTTGATCAGTGAATAATTAAAGCCAATATCGAGATTGCGCAGCGGCGATTTTAAACTTCCTTTGGCCGTCATTCGCTGTTCCATGTTCAGGTTGTTATTCCACTGGTTGTGGTTTGAGTAATATTCCTGCTGAAAATAAGCCGGGACACGGTTTTCAATCTTCCCATCGATATGCAATGCCGAAAGCGAGTCTCCAAAAAGACCAAGTGGCTTTGTGATAATACCCGACAATTCTGTCTGCCCGCTCCTTCTACCCAGTACATAAATTTTCCCTTCAAAATTCCAACGCCAGAAACTGCCAGTCTGCCTGAAAATACCACCTCCCACATAAATATTTGAATAGGGCTTACGTTGCCGGTTAATTAATCCTTCCCGTGGCCCGGGAAAAGAATTCACCACATGTTGCTGACCTAAAAAGGCCCGTTTCCCAAAACTTGTTTTCCGGTCGGGATTTTCATATTGTTTAATCTGCAACACATTCTGGAGCATTCTGAACCGGATGGAATCTTTGGTGTAATCGCGGCTGTAATAGGTATTTCTGAAAAATGCAGTTGTATCTTCGTCTTCAATAAATTCTTTCAGGTGGGTTTGGTATTCAAAAGAATACAGGAACCCTACAACGGGTTTAAACCGGGTTATGGGAATAACCTGTTCCGGTTCACCATCTTTGGCTTCTATAATTCGTTCTTCTCCGGTTTCGATGTATTTTCCCAGGCGGTATTCACCATTTGCAAAAAAGTAGTTACTGCCAAATTCCGTGCGTGTATTTTGCAAATTAGTTTCCAATAAATCGGTATCGTCGTCGCTTAAAATCAAATCATCGCTAATCAGTCCACCATTTTCATTATTATGAATACTGTTGGTTATGAAACCTGCATGAATACTGAGTTTATCCTTATTATAATTTGAATAGAGCGTAACAAAATTGTTTTTTGCTTCCTGGTTGTTGTATTGCCCGCTGGAACGTGCCTGATCGAACCTGAACGTAAAATTAAGGTAAGGATTTACATTTTGTGAATGCAAAACATTAAACCGGGTTTCGTTTTTGCGCGTGCGGTGTTCACTTTGGCTGAAATCGAGCATTGTATAAGGAGTACGGGTATTATAGTACTCTACGCTTTCAGGAGTCAAAAGGTAATTGGCCCGGGTTCTCAGGAAAAAAAAATCGATTTCGGGTGCTCTTTTAAAGAAATTATTATTCAAATAAGGAGTTCCGTAGTTTCCTACATAAGTGGCTGTGAGTGCATCTTTATAAACCGGATTATAAATGTGGAAATAATCGAGCGTTGTATCCAGCCTTACTGAATCCTTGAAAGCGCCAAATCCGTTCAATTCCCATTTTTTAATCAGCGGTTCAATCTCTTTAACCGGCGATTCTTCTGTATCAGAAATTTCTCCGCCCGGCCTGTTCATCGGAATTTGAGAAAAAGCAATAACAGGAAAAAACGCCAATACTGTGAATACTACTTTTATGAAATTAATTTTGTGCATAATACTTTGCAAAAGCAGAGACAAAACTATAAAAAGAAGGGAATTGGTGATGCTCTGTTATCAACTTTTCACTTAAATTAACAGGTATAATAACGAAAAAAGCCCATGCTCTTATGAACATGGGCTTTGGATAAATCCGGCAGCGGCCTACTCTCCCACTTTTACGCAGTACCATCGGCGCTGGCGGGCTTAACTTCTCTGTTCGGAATGGGAAGAGGTGGTGCCCCGCCGCTATA
>DATFJO010000432.1:0-4336 GCA_035269145.1 Tangfeifania sp.
GACTTGCCTTATCGGCGATGGTTAGCGGAGAGTTGTCGGCTTTTTTTTCTACCGAAAAATCAGCAGAGGGGTCGTTGTATATTTTTAGAATTTCGGTGCCGGCATTTATGGCGGCTGAAATGGCGGTGTTAAGCATGGTAAATTGTTGAATTGTCAAACTGTTAAATTGTAAAACCGATGGGGTTATTTTTCGTCTTTTTTCCAGATGAGGAGAACGGGTTTTTGATCGAAAATTTTGTGCATCTCTTCGGCATTGAGCACCAGGTACCTGATTCTGCGGTCGATAATCGCCTGTGCTTTTGTTATTAGGTTCCTGATGTAATTTTCATCGGGATTTTTGCCAACCAGCACCAGATCTATAATTTGGGAATCGTGTCCTTTTGCAAAATCGCCTGTAATATAAGCAGCGTCCAGTTCGCCAATCTGGCTGGTCACCTGGTCGATGATTTTATCGATCCCGATAAATTTTTTCAGGATGCTGTTGATGTCATTAAATAGCGGATGTTCGGTATTGGCCTGAAAATATTTACGGTTTCCTGCGTATTCCGATTTCAGCATCCCCGCTGCTTCAAACCGGTTTAGCTCTATGCGAATGGCATTGGACGATTCCCCAAATTCTTTTTCGAGGCTGCGCAGATAATCTTTATTCTGGCTGTTGAAAAAGAACTTGAGTAGCAGTTTTATGCGGGTTTTGGATGTAATTAATGATTCAATCATTCAAGATGTCTCCCTCAGTTACAGTTTAAAATGATAAGTAGTTGAATTACTGTTTTTTGATTGGAGCAGTAATGCTTTGATAATTACAGCTCCGCTCCCTCACTTACATAGAGTGACATGCAGGCGAGTGCTTTTTTGAGTAGAATTTTTATTCGTTTCAAAAGAATAAAATAGGAAAGAATAATCCAAATAAAATTTTTACTTTTTTTGAAGCCTTTTTATGCATCATTTATTTTTGTTTGGGAAGAGCGGTAAGGTTTTGGGCTGGTATCTCCACTGAAAATACCGTTTTTATTTGTTCGATACGCAGGATGAACCGGTTTTGGTTCTGGCATTTTATAAGCTCTCCCTGAATTCCTGTCATTGGGCCGGCAATGATTTCCACTTTCTGGCCGGGTTTAAAGTTTTCCTGCGAAACACTGACTTCGAAATCAAACTGCTGTGTCATTTTTTTCAATCCGTCAATTTGCCTGGAGGGAATAACTGCTGCTTTTCCTTCAAAAGTAATGTAACAAACCACATTATCGGTTTGCAGTACCCGGTCGTAGTCTTTTCGGTTAATTCGCACAAAACAATAGCCGGAGATAAGCGGGGTTTCTACCCATTTTTTGCGGTCTTTCCACTGCCGGAGCTTTTTTTGAAGGGGCAGGAAACATTCAATTTCCTGGTTGATGAGGTCGGCAACAACTTTTTTTTCCGCCCTGGAGCGGGTATAGATTACGTGCCATTTTTTATTGTCCGCAGGGTCTGCTTTCATAGTGCGAAATTCAAAGTTGGTTTGTTTGTTTTGTTGGGCAAAAATAATAATTTTTAAAAGTGTGCATCAATAATTCATTTTCTTCTGCATAAAAATCAGTCGCATAGAATGTAGTTGTCGCGTTGCGGATTGATAAACAATACCGGTAATTTTTCAGCCTGCTTTATAATTTTTCTCTCGGGCAATCCAATCAGCCAGTCCAGCGGAGTAATAGTAGAACTTCCCAAAATTACCAATAAATCACTTTCCGAAGATTTTGCCAGTTCCAGCGCTTCGAAAGCATTTCCCAAACTCGATTTTATTCCTTTGTACACTTTATGGCGTATTTGAAATTTGTTGAAAAGTTTTTTGGTGAGCAGAATATTATGTCCCACCATTTTTTGCATTTCTTTACTTTTATCATTGGCGCTAACCACAACAATTTCAGACTTGTTAAATCGTCCGAACCAGGAACACCAAAGAGCAGCGTCGCTGTTTTCTTTTCGAATATCAACGGGCATCACAATTTTGCTAAAAGAAGAAATCTGCGCTTCCGGATTTGTGAAAAGAAATGGCACCGGGCTGGCTGCAGCGGCCTTTGCATAGCTTCTGAACCGGGATGCTTCGGCAATAAGCATAATTGCCTCATAGTCATCGGCCAGCAAATCGGGCATCTCCGAAACCGCTCCGGAAATCAGCAGGGTGGAAGTTTTCATTCCTGGGATTTCATTTTTTACAGGAATCAGGTAATCCTGTAATTTTTGCCGGATGCTGTTTCTTTTCTTTTTTTCCTTTTTTTTGTAATGATAAACCAGGCAAAGTTCTTTGTTGAAAACAGAAGCGATTTTTATACCGTTTAATATGAGCGATTTATCGGATGGGGTCAGGTTTATAAGAACCACAATTTTTTGTTCTTTGCGTTCGCTCATAACTGAAATTTGGCTAAAAATAGGGAAATTGAATCAGAACAGAAACGGCAGGTTGAAAAATATCAGGAATGTTTGTTTCAGAATTATCTAATTTTACGGGAAATAAAAACGGATTCATGATAAACAAAAAGTTACTTCATCCTGACAGCATTGCCGTTATCGGCGCTTCCAATAATATTTCGAAACCGGGAGGCAAAATTGTTAAAAACCTGCTCGATCATTCTTTCGCCGGAGATTTATTCCTGGTCAATCCGAAAGATTCGGAAATTCAGGGAATAAAATCGTACCAGGAGGTGGGAGATTTACCACAGGTTGATTTGGCAATTCTGGCCATCCCTGCAAAATTTTGTCTGGAGGCGGTAAAAGTGCTGGCTGAAGAGAAATCAACAAAAGCATTTATCATTATTTCTGCAGGATTTGGAGAAACCAGCGATGAAGGAAAGGAACTGGAACAGCAAATTGTGGAAGTTGTTAACCGGAACAACGCCTGTTTGATTGGCCCCAATTGCATCGGTGTAATGACGCCACATCATACCAGTGTGTTTACCACGCCCATTCCGAAACTGACACCCGGGGGATGCGATTTTATTTCCGGCTCGGGGGCAACGGCAGTATTTATCATGGAGTCAGGAATTCCAAAAGGACTGCGGTTTGCCAATGTTTTTTCGGTGGGAAACAGTGCGCAGACAGGGGTGGAAGATGTGCTGGCCTATCTGGATGAAACGTTTGACGAAAATACCAGTTCGCGTGTAAAACTGCTGTACATTGAAAACATCGACGACCCGGATAAACTGCTTTATCATGCTTCTTCGCTGATAAACAAGGGTTGCAAAATTGCCGCTATAAAAGCCGGAAGTTCGCAGGCCGGAAGCCGCGCTGCTTCATCGCATACCGGGGCGCTGACCAGTTCAGATGCAGCGGTGGAAGCCCTTTTCCGTAAAGCCGGAATTGTTCGCTGTTATGGGCGCGAGGAGCTGACCACAGTGGCCAATGTATTTATGTGCAAAGAACTGAAAGGGGAGAAACTGGCGATAATTACCCATGCCGGCGGCCCAGGGGTGATGCTCACCGACGCGCTGGAAGACGGCGGTCTGCAGATTCCGCGGATTGAGGATTCGCCGAGAAAGGAAGCACTGAAAGAGAAACTTTATCCTGGGTCTTCCGTGGAAAATCCCATCGATTTCCTGGCTACCGGAACCGCAGAACAATTGGGAGATATTATCGATGCCTGCGAAAATGATTTTGATGTGGACGGGATGGCGGTAATTTTTGGCAGCCCCGGCCTTTTTCCCATCCGCGATGTGTACGAAGTGCTCGATAAAAAAATGCAGACTTGTAAAAAGCCGGTTTACCCGATTTTACCTTCAATTATTAATGTAAAAGAAGATGTGGCTTATTTTCTGTCGCACGGCAACGTAAATTTTCCCGATGAAGTTTTGCTGGGAAAGGCGCTCACCAAAGTAATCAGTACGCCCGAGCCGGCTTCGAACGAAATATTTGTGAAGGATATAAATGCAGATGCTATTGGGCGTATCCTGAAAGAAGCCAAAAATGGATATCAACCGCCTGAAATTATTCACCGGCTGTTTGATGCTGCCGGTATTCCGCGCGTGGAAGAAGTTGTTGCCAAAAATGAAAAGGAAGCCGTGCTGGCTGCCATGAAAATTGGTTTTCCGGTGGTGATGAAAGTAGTTGGCCCGGTACATAAAACCGATGTGGGCGGCGTGGTGCTGAATGTGCGAAATGTTGATGAAGTGCGAAAAGAGTTTCACCACCTGAATGAAATCGAGGGTGTTGAAGGTGTTTTGATCGCACAAATGGCAAGCGGAACAGAACTTTTTCTTGGGGCAACTTACGAAGAAAACTTCGGACACATTGTTTTATGCGGATTGGGCGGTATTTATGTGGAGGTGCTGAAAGATGTGGCATCGGGACTTGCGCCTTTAGGTCACGA
>DATFJO010000433.1:0-2075 GCA_035269145.1 Tangfeifania sp.
ATGGGAAAATCGGAAGGAAATGCCATCAACTTGTTTGAAGACCCGAAATCGATTCGCAAAAAAGTGATGCGCGCTGTTACCGACGCCGGCCCCGTCGAAATGAACCAGGAAAAACCGGAACCGGTTCAAAACCTGTTTACACTAATGGAAATTGTTTCGGAGCCCAATACAGTGCGGCATTTCAACGAATTGTACAACACATGCGAAATCCGCTACGGCGATATGAAAAAGCAACTTGCCGAAGATATTATCAAATATACCACACCAATTCGCGAACGAATTATTGCCATTTTGGAAGATGATGCGTATCTTGCAAAAGTAGCGAAGCTGGGAGCTGAAAAAGCCCGCGAGTCGGCTACAAAAACACTGGATGAAGTAAAAGACGTGGTAGGTTTTAGAAAACTGTTTTAATACAGTTTCACACCCCATTTTTGCATGAATGCCGGGCTGTTGCCCGGCTTTTTTGTATCAAGAAACTATCCGTCAAAAAATTTTATTGGGTTAAATGAAAAAATAACAGAGATGCTGAAACAAGTTCAGCATGACGTTCTAAGTTTATTCGCAATTTTATTAAGGATGTCACCCTCCGCGAAGCCCACGAAGTGATGCCTACGGCAGATTCCTACGGAAGAACTTGTTTCAGGGTCTACTTTTAAATCTGTCATTGGCAGTGCGCACCCATTTTATTGAATTTAGTATAGCGAGGATAGACTAATTATTACTGTCATTTCGACGAGTATCCGAGGAGAAATCTGCGTCAATTTTGAGATTTCTCATCTTCGTACTTGCCATTGACAGCATTCTACCTTCTTCATTATTAATTGATGTATGATTAAATGATTTTATGAAGAAAACCAATTCTTTCTTAACTTTGATTTTCCAGTCGTTCACTAAAACTTACTATTATGAAACCAATGAACCGAAGAAATTTTGTGGCCTCCACTGCTGCCATTTCCGCACTCACTGTCTTAAAACCTTCCACTGTTTTCGGAAGTCGCGCCAATTCTGCCATCCGCATAGGAATAATCGGATGCGGCAACCGCGGAACCGCCGTAATTTCAAGCATGGTAAATAACACCAATGCACAAATTGTGGCCATGGCCGACCTGTTCAATTATCAATTGGAAAAAGCAAAACCTGTGTTTGACAAGTTGAACACCGACAACGGTGGCGTAGCAATAAAAGAATCACAAGTTTACAAAGGTCCCATCGCCTACATGCACCTGGTAAACGACCCGGATGTAGACGCGGTGCTCATTTCTTCGCCGGCCTACACACACCCCGGTTTCCTGGAAGCTGCAGTGCAGGCTGGGAAACATGTGTATTGTGAAAAACCGGTTTCGCCCGATGTGGAAGGTTGCCGGAAAGTTATCCGCACCGGCGAAAAAGCCAAAGGGAAAGTGAGTGTGGCGATTGGTTTTCAAATCCGCCATGCCACGCCTTATATTGAGATGGCCAACCGCATCCGGCGTGGCGACATCGGTGAGGTGGCAAATGTGCAGTTGTACTACATTTCTTCCATTAAAAAAGAACCGGTGCAACCAGCAGGCGATTCCCGCGAGGAATTTATGATACGCAACCATTTTTATTTTCGTGAATTGTCGGGTGGAATTTTGTTGGATCAGGGAATTCACATGCTCGACGTTTGCAATTGGGTGCTGAATGAGCATCCCGAAAATGCAGTCGGAAACGGCAACCGAAAAGGTGGCGCCGATTATGGAAATACATTCTCCAACTACCAGGCCATTTACGATTACCCGGCCAACCGGAATGTCAGCATTCATTCCACACAAATCGGTCCGAGGTTTAACGATGTCTGTGCCCGGTTTATCGGAACCAAAGGAATTGCCGAAGCCCATTACAGCCGCGGTGTATTTATCGAGGGCGACAATCCCTGGGATTCAGGTGTGGTAAAAGGCGAGCCTACCGAAGAACAGCGAAGGTCGGGTGCTTTTACGTCAGCACTTTATGATTCCACTTCCAACAAAGTAAAAGCATTTATCGAAAGTATCGAATCAGGCAACCCAATAAACGAAGCCCACTCAGGAGCCACATCAACACTTTCCGCCATTTTA
>DATFJO010000434.1:0-5002 GCA_035269145.1 Tangfeifania sp.
ATAAGAAGGCGAAACACATATAGGGATTGAGGATTACTTCAATCTTCCGGAATAATTACTAAAATTCAGGGCTAAATAAAGAGCCAGCCAAGCAAAACAGAAGGCAAGTAATTTTTTAAATCTTCACGTAATTGCCTCAGAGCGTTACTTATTTGCAACTCAACTGTTCGTTTTGAAATGCCCAGTTTATCAGCAATTTCCTGGTTCTTAAATCCTTCAAAACGACTCATTACAATAATTTCGCAACAACGTGGCGGCAAATTTTCCAGGCATTTATCAATTAATTCCCTCAACTCTGATTCGGCAAACCAGTAAATGGATAGATTTTCAGAAGGTTTTATAGTATAAGAAATGTTTTGGATTCCCTTTTCTTTGGTTTTCTCCTTTTTAATGTAATCCAGCGAGCGGTTTTTTACAGAAGTGAAAAGATAATTTTTGAGTGAGGAATTGATTTGAATGCTGTCAAACTTTATCCAAAGTGTTATAAATAATTCCTGAACAATGTCTTCAGCAACTTCTTCATTTTTTGTAATTCGTTCGGCATAAGCACACAACCCTGAATAATAGTAATGAAAAACAAAATCGAAAATGATTTTGTTGCGGGATTTAATTCCATTTATGAGGTATTGCTCCTCCAACACCGTCAGGTTTTAGTTTATTCTGATAAAAGTAATGAAATGGATTACAAAAGCAAATTAAACTTTTCTGTTTAAAAAAAGTCCCGGCGCTCATGGCCGGGACTCAAAAACAATGTTCGATTATCTTAAAACAGGAACTCAAATTCTTTTATAATTCTATGGGTACTCCGTTGTAAAAATCGAGGATTTTTGCGCGGAAGATGTATTCATATTTTGCCTGCAGCAACTCCGACTGGGCAATGGTGAGGTTGTTTTTACTCTGATTGTATTCAACGGTGTTTACCATGCCCACATTAAATTTTTCTTCGGTGTAGCGGAAAGCTTCGCGGGTTGATTCCACTGCTTTTTCGCTCGAAATATACCGGTTGAGTGCAGCAAGTGCATTGGTATATGCCTGCTCGATGTCCTGACGCAACGCATTGCGGGTGTTTTGCAACTGGTACTGGTAATCGGTAATTTGAAGTTTAGCATTCGAAATACCGTTTTGCACCTGGAAGCGGTTGAAAACAGGAATGTTCAGGTTGAATCCAAAGCCATAGCGGCTGTTACTTTTCAGTTGCTCGCCAAATGAAAGCTGCTGAAAATCGCTGCTCATAATGTTGTAATACTGGTTGTTATAACTGGCGCCGAAACTCAAACTCGGATATTGGTTCCCTTTTGCAATTTCGAGTTGCTGCCTGGCACTTTCCACCCTTAACTGGGCCGCTTTGATTTCAGGACGCAAGTTCACGGCATTTTTAAACACATCAAATGAGTTTGACATAGTAACATTGGCCTTGATTTCGGGCAATACCGGTTCCTTAATTTTAAAGCTCTTTTCAACCGGCAATTCCAGCAGTTGGTATAAATTCAGATAAGCGAGTTGCACGCGGTTCTGATCGTTTACAAGCTGCAATTCTTCGCGGGCAAGTTGTGCTTCAATTTCGAGCAGCGCACCGCGCGCCAGGCTTCCGGCTTCTATCAGTTTTTTTGTGCGATCAATCTGCTGCCGGGTCACTTCAATCTGCGCTTCGGCAATCAACGACAATTCCTCGGCAAATAAAATTTCAAGGTAAGCAGCGGCAATATTCAAAATGATATCATCCCTGGTTTTTTGCAAATCCTGGATGGCTGCCTGCAAATCGAGCCTGCTCTGCTCAATGGTATTCTGAAGAATAAAACCGTTAAACAAGGTGAGATTCGATGACAAACTTCCGTTCAGTTGCGTGGAGTTTACATTCTCGTAAACGTTATCGTTGTTCAGCGAACGGCCAAAGCTGAAACTGTTGGAAACCCCGGCATTCAGATTGGGCAACCTGTCGGATTTGGCCTGGCTGACCTGGTTGCGGCTGTAATCGGCATTCAACTCCTGCCTTTTTATTTGAATGTTATTTTCCAGTGCATAGTCAACACATTTTTGCAGCGACCATTCTTCCTGTGCAGTTGAAATTCCTGCCGTGCCAATTAATAGTATCGCAGTAAAAAGAAATACAATTCTGTTCATTTTTTATAATTTTTTTCGAATGTTCTTTCTCATCTCTTCCCGGTTATCTTTGTGATTTTTGAAAAGAGCTTTGGAATATTTCGATTTAAAAATAATTAAACCTAACCTAACAACCTATTTTAACCCTGGCTGGCTTCCTGTTCTTTCAGTTTATCAGGATCAATCTTCTCTCCTTTCACCTTGTCTTCCTCGGTCAGCCCTTCAGTAATTTCAATGTTGATGCCATCAGACAAACCGGTTTGAACGTATCTTTTTTCAAACTGCTGTTCTTCGCCAACCTGAATTTCCACAAACGATGAATCGTTTTCAAACTTCAGCAATCCTTCAGGAATTACGAGCACATCGTCTTTCTGGTCGAGTACAATGTTGGCATTGGCGCTGTAACCAGCCCTCACAAACTGGCCCTCCTTTAGTTGAACGCTGGCCTTAATTTCAAACTGAATGGCCCCATTCTCTTCCATGCCTTTTGGTGAAATATATTCCAGCGTTGCCTGGAATTTTTCTTTCTCAATGGCGCCAATTTCCATTTCAATGGGCATTCCTTCGCGTATTTTTCCCACTTCGGTTTCGTCCACTTTTCCTTCAAAAATCATGTCGCCCATATCGGCAACGGCAGCAATGGTAGTCCCGTCGTTAAAGGTGTTCGACTGAATAACCGAGTTGCCTTCCTCCACCGGAACATCGAGCACCATGCCATTAATGGTAGAACGTACAAGCGTATTAGTAGCCTCAGCAGCCTTTTTTGTTACACCATTTTTAATTAATTCGAGGTTATTTTCTGCAGCAGTCAACTCCTCTTTTGCCGAATCGTAGGCCACTTTGGCATTTCTGAACTCTTCGTAGGAGATAACTTCTTTGTCGAACAGGTTTTGCTGGCGCTCATAATCAGTTTTGGCATCTTCAAAATTAATTTCGGCCCTGTTGAGCCTGGTTTCTGCTGAATTAAGCGTAACCATGTCTGGAATAATTTTTATGCGTGCAATCACCTGGCCTTTTTCCACACGGTCGCCGGCAATTACAAACAATTCATCTATAATACCCGAAACCTGCGGTTTAATTTCAATTTCGAAACGCGGAACCACAGAGCCTGTGGCAACGGTTTTCATGACAACATCGCTCACAAACGGATTTTTTGTTTCATAAACATCCGGTTTCTTTTTTGATTTTGTATAGAGGAAAAACAGCGTTCCTCCAAATGCGCCTATCAACAGCACAATTCCGATAATCTTAAATACTTTCTTCATGACTTTTTGTTTTTGTTTTCTGAATTTTTTCTGATTTCTATGTTTTTTCTTCACGAATGGCATCGATGGGTTTAATTTTCACTGCGCGCCGGGCAGGAATCAAGCCGGCAAAAATGCCGGAGAAAACCAACACGATGAGTGCCGAAACGGCCATTTTAAAACTGACTTCGGGCCGGCGGAAAAATAGCTCATCGCCACCCGACTCGAGCGCCATATTCAGCAACTCAAGCAATCCAACTCCCAGCGTAAGTCCAACATAACCTGCCAGCACTGTAAGGAAAACACTTTCGGCAACAATGTGCAGCATTACTTTGGCCGGGGTAGCGCCAATTGCCCGCTGTATTCCTATTTCCTGGGTGCGCTCGCGGATAATTACCATCATAATGTTGCTCACCCCGATTACTCCGGCAAGCAGGGTTCCGATTCCCACAATCCAGGTTAAAATCTGGATGCCGTTAAAAAGGCCGTTGTATTTAATCCATTCAACTTCAATATTGAAAGAACCGATGGCCTGCATATCGTTAGGTGCCACATGGTGACGGGCTTTCAGCAGTTCCTTCAACCGATCTTCGACCCGGCTCACAGGAACTCCCGGTTTAGAAGTAACTGAAAAAAAATGAACTACATCGCCCATATTGTAGGTGCGTTGCATTGTTGAAAAAGGAATCATTATACTTTCCTCTTTTCGGTTTCCGTTAAAATTTACGCGTGTCTCAGGATGAACAACTCCCACCACCTGGAAATACACTCCGTTAATTTTCAGATACTGGCCAATCGGATCTTCATTTTCTTCAAACATCACTTCTTCAACCCGTTCGCCAATAATGCATACTTTACGGTTTTCAATAATATCTATCTCATTTAAAAGCCGTCCTTTTACCGGTGTCCACGGATCGATTTTATAGAATTCGGGATAATCGCCGGAAATGTTAAAAGCTCCGGCATTTTTGCCACGAATGGTGTTATTGCCACTGTTTGAATTTGGCCCGAATAATTTTGGCGACAAATATTCAATGTCGTTAATGTTGGCTGTAATGTATTCAATATCAGAATTATCGTAATTCCAGCGTCGGCCCCGTTGAAATCCTTCGTGAGGTTTGCTTGTGCGCTCCGTCCAGAAAAAAGCCGAGTTGGTGGCAAATGACTTGATGCCATCCATAATACCATTTTCAAGCGCTTTTCCTGCTCCCGACATGATGATGAGCATAAATATTCCCCAGAATACGCCAAATGCGGTCATAAAACTGCGCAGCCGGTTTTTCTTTAAGGCGCTTAATATTTCTTTCCAAAGGTCTAAATCGAACATATCATTAAGTTTCAAGTTCCGGGTTCAAGTTCCCGATTTAACTAATTAATTCTTAATTCATTTCTTCTCTCCTGTTCCCCTCTTTTGGAGGGGTTAGGGGAGGCTCCTCTTCTTATTCATCACGCAAAGCCTCAATCGGTTTTATTTTTGCCGCGCGTTTTGCCGGGATATATCCGGCCAGCGCCCCTGAAAATATCAGCAATAAAGTAGCTGAAATGGCCACATTCAAGTCGACTGTGGGGTTGCGGAAAATGGTTTCCCCGTTTCCACCATTTGTTGCTGCCGAAGCCGCATACTGCTGTTCCACCAGAAAATTAATTCCTTCCATCAG
>DATFJO010000435.1:0-7863 GCA_035269145.1 Tangfeifania sp.
TTCAATAATTGCGGGAGGACGTGTTGCTGCATACAGGTATTTTTTATCAGGAGATATTTTCAGAAAATTGGGGTTGTCGATTCCTTTAAATGTCATGCCGGGCTTCAGTTTTCCGGTTTCTGCATCAAAATTGCACAAATATATTCCTTCAGATTCACCTCCTGTAAAAGTTCCCACATAAAGCTTTTCCGGTTGTTGTGCCAGGGTTATGGATGAAGAAAAAAGAAGTAGGATAAAAAGCTGGTATAAAACGTGTTTCATTTTTTGGTGTTTTAAATTTTCAAGAATCAGAAAAGTGAATTCAAAATGAACAATTTCTTGATATAAATACTTTTAGTAGTAAATTTTTAATAAAAATAAAACGATTCTGTTATGAAAACAATTTTATCTGGATTTCTATTTGTAATTTTTTTAAGTGCCGGTCAGCTACAGGCTCAGAAACTTGAAAAAGTCTGGGAAACTTCAACTGAAATGAAAACACCTGAATCCGTTCTTTACGATGCTGATCGGGATGTTATTTATGTAGCCAATATAAACGAAAATCCCTCGGAAAAAGATGGTAACGGATTTATTAGTATTTTAAATCCGAACGGAAGTGTGAAAGTTTTTAAATGGGTTGAGAATTTGAGCGCTCCAAAAGGAATGGCTGTTTTTGATGGGAGGTTGTATGTTTCCGATATCGACCAACTGGTTGAAATTGATATTGAAAAGGGGAAAATTCTGAATAAATATGATGCACCAAATGCTGTTTTTCTTAACGATGTGGCAGCCTGCATGAATGGAATGATTTTCGTTTCGGATACGCGCACAGCAAAAATTCATGTGCTGAACAATGGCGTTTTTTCGGTTTGGATGGAAGGTGAACCTTTTGAGACGCCAAATGGATTGTTTACAGAAAAGGGAAATTTGTATGTTGGCGATAAAAATATTTACGAGGTGGATATTGAAAGCAAAAAGGTAACTGAGATAATTTCGGATGCCGGTGGTGTTGACGGGCTTGAAAAAAATAATGAAGGAGAGTTTGTTTTTTCCAACTGGCCGGGACGTATTTTTATTCATACCAATGGGAAAAATGTAAAATTGCATGACTCAACCGAGGAAGAAATTAATACAGCCGATATTGATTTTGCATTGAAATATAACTGGATTTTGGTACCAACTTTTTTTGACAACCGGGTAGTTGCGTATAAAATTATTGATTTATAGAAACAGGTATATTTTTGTTTATATTTGAAGAAATCAAGAAAAATAAATATAAAATGAAAGAACCTAAAATTGCAGCCAAACAGCCAATTATGCAATCACTTGAGCCCGCAGCTTATTTTTGGTGTGCATGCGGAAGAAGTGAAAACCAACCTTTCTGCGACGGATCACATCAGGGAACAGAATTTACTCCGGTGCAGTTTAAAATTGCTGAAAAGAAAGATGTTTGGCTTTGTCAATGCAAACACTCTGAAAACAAGCCATTTTGCGATGGTTCACATAAAGATTTATAAATAAAAAAATGCCGGTACTACCGGCATTTTTTTAGTCTTTGTCAAAATATTCTTTTCCCGCATTGCAAATAGGGCATTTATAATCCTCTGGCAAATCTTCAAACGGCGTACCCGGCGGGATATCGGCAGTGGGATCGCCTTCTTCCGGGTTGTATTGAAATCCGCAAATTTTGCAGGTATACGTACTTCCGGGGTCGCTTTCTTTTGGTTCCTGATGTTTCATTGCTTCCTTTTTTTCGTGTTTTACCTCTTCTTTTTCTTCTTCCTCTTTTTCGGCCTCAAGTTTAGATTTGTCGACGTAGGTGGGGGCATTTTTCGGAGCCAGCATTTTATATTTTTCCCTGTAGTGTTTGTATGTTAAAGGTTCTTCATCTGAAATTATGTCGCTGTCTTTTACTTCACCAATAATTAAAATATGCGAACCAACATCATGGGTTGAAATCACTTCACAATCGAACCAGGCAACCGAAGAGTCTAAAACTATTGGTGCGCCTGTGGCTGCTGTTGTAGTTTCTACTTTTTGAAATTTATCCATCAACTCACTCGACATAAACCCAAATTCGCCGATAACCGAAGTGCTTGCTTCCTGTTTCAGAACGCTAAGCGAAAAAGATTTGCTATCGATAATTTGATGTGTGGTGGTGTTGTTTTTGTTGCAGCTAATTGCAATGCGTGGAGGCTCGGAAGTAACCTGGAATGCTGTATTTCCGATATATCCCGATTTTTTACCTTTTGATTCGGTTGCAATTATATAGAGTCCGTAAGAGAGTTTGTGAAAAGCTTTATATTTCATATTTTCTAATTTTTGATTCAGTTCCTGATTTTTGATTGAAGCTTGTTTTCTGCTAACACATTTTTTTTACATTTATAAAAATAATAATTCAAATCACTTTCATGAGTTTTTAATCAAATTCTTTTATCAAAATAAACTAAGTAATGAAAAAATTAACCGTTTTTATTTTTTTGACAGCAATACTTTCAGGGCAATTGTTTTCACAAGATTTTGAAAGCCTCAAACAGGGAATTGGGAAACTGCAAAATGATAATGAAAATCTTGATCACAGGCTCGACCGGCTTGAAAAACTGATTGACGATGTATTATGGGAACAGAAAGTGGGAGACATTGCGCACGTTGATAAACTTTACATTTACGGACCACCAAAATGGAAAGAGGAAAATCCGACAGCCAAAGGCGCAGGAAATCCGGTGAAATTCTGGACTTACGTATTTATACCCCAGGATATTGATGTTTCTAAAAAATACCCGCTGATTGTACTTCCCCACGGAGGTGTTCATGCCGATTTTACAACATATTATGCCCACATTGTGAGGGAATTGATTAGTCAGGGGTATGTAATTGTTGCTCCCGAATACCGCGGCAGCACCGGCTACGGAAAATCTCATTATGAAAAAATCGATTATGGCGGCCTTGAAACCGAAGATGTTTTTTACAGCCGCAATTACATGATTGAAAATTATGACTTTATCGATAAAAACCGGGTGGGTATTATTGGCTGGAGCCACGGCGGACTAATTGCACTGATGAATATTTTTGATCATCCTGATGCATACCAGGTGGCTTTTGCCGGTGTGCCGGTAAGCGACCTGATTGCACGGATGGGCTACCATACTCAAAGTTACCGCGATTTGTATGAGGCAGATTATCACATTGGGAAAAGTGCAAATGATAATGTTGCAGAATATCGTCGCAGGTCTCCCGCCTGGAATACACATAAATTTGACGGCACTCCTTTGCTCATTCATACAAACACCAACGATGACGATGTAAATGTGCTGGAAGTGGAACATCTTATAAAATCGTTAAAGGCAGAGGGAAAACCATTTGAGTATAAAATTTTTGAAGATGTGCCGGGAGGTCATTCATTCGACAGGATGGACACTAAAATAGGGAAAGAAATCAGACTGAAAATTCATCAGCACCTCGCTGAATATTTAAAACCTGAAAAACCGTTTAATTCACTGAAAGAATTACATAAGGCTGCATATCGTTTTTGATATGCAGTTTTTTCTGCTACGGTTGCTGATATAATTTTCTATGTTTTAAAACATAATAGATTTAAATGTGAAGTAGTTTGCACCATTCAGAGGTTAATATTTTAATTAAAGTTACTCCGCAATTAAAATTTTGTTTCAAAAAGGGAAAATATTAATAAAAAATTCCTAATTTGGTACAAGATTTACAAATCATGGACGATTAATTAAAAAAGTACTGAAGATGACAAACCCAAAAAGCAGTATTCGTTACAAAATCTTCATTGTTGAAGACAATAAATTGTATGCCCAGGTACTGAAAAAGCAATTGCTCGATCAGCAATATCAGGTAAAGGTTTTTTACAATGGCAAAGATTGCATTGCCGAGCTCGATGAAAAACCCGATGTAATTACACTGGATTACACTCTTCCTGATATGACGGGTTATAAAGTATTGCAGGAAATACAGAAAAAGTGCCCCAATACTCATGTAATTATTATTTCGGCGCAGGAAAGTATTAGTACCGCAATTGAGTTAATGAAAAACGGGGCTTACGATTATATAATGAAAGCACCTGATACCCGTGAAAAGCTGACCAATATTATTAAGAATATATATCAGTCGGATCAGTTGAAAGAGGAAAATACGCGGTTGAAGGATGCCATTAAGGAGCGGTTTCATTTCAGGAAACTCATAAAGGGAAACAGCCGCGAAATTGATCATGTGTTTAATTTGATGGAAAAAGCCATTCAAACCAACATTTCGGTTTCAATTTATGGCGAAACTGGAACGGGGAAAGAGCTTGTTGCCAAAGGAATTCATTATAATTCCTCACGAAGCAACAAGCCGTTTGTGGCTGTAAATGTTTCAGCAATTCCCGAAGGATTGCTTGAGAGCGAACTATTTGGCCATGAAAAAGGAGCTTTTACCGGAGCTGATTTCAGAAAAGCCGGAAAATTTGAAATGGCCAATACCGGAACGCTTTTTCTGGATGAGATTGCTGATTTGGACTTGAATGTTCAGGCTAAATTGTTGCGGGTAATTCAGGAACGGGAATTGATGCGTTTGGGTGGAACTGAAATTATTCCGCTGGATGTAAGGATCCTTACAGCCACCCATAAGAACCTGGCAACACTTGTTTCAGAAGGGCAGTTTCGTCAGGATTTGTATTATCGCCTGCTGGGGCTTCCAATCGAATTGCCTCCGCTTCGCCAGCGTGGTAACGACATAATTCTCCTTGCCAAGCATTTTGTAAATGAGTTTTGCAAGGAAAATAATATGGAGCCAAAAAATATTTCTGACGAGGCAAAAAACAGTCTTCTTTCATATCATTATCCGGGAAATATTCGCGAGTTAAAAGCTGTAATGGAATTGTCGTGCGTAATGACAAACGGAGATACAATAAAGCCAAGCCATTTGAATATGAGCGTGGAGGAGAATGTACAGAATTTACTTTCAAATGAAAAGACACTGGAAGAGTACAATCATGAAATAGTACGCCATTTTCTTGGAAAATACAATCAAAATGTGCGGTTGGTTGCCTCTAAGCTGGGTATTGGCAAATCTACCATTTACAGGATGCTGCAGAAAAAAGAACTTGCTTTTAACTAAAAGTGACTATTTTTTTGCTTAAACAAGTTTCCTGATTTTTTTTTCGATTTTTTTGTGGATTAATAAATATTTGTACATTTGTAGTGCAATACGTTCTGTATTGCTTGTGTGTTTGGGGGTTAACTTAAGGGCGGCTATTGAGCTGCCCTTTTCTTTTTAATACATGTCAAATTTGCAATTCCGGTTTATTTATTCATTTAAGTTGTTTATTTTCGTAGCTGAACAATTAGCGGATAGAGGATATTACTATATTTTAATGTAAAATGACTGAGCCGGGAAATGCAGATATTGTATTGGTCTATTTTATCGGAACTTTTGCAATGCTTCTGCTTGCGGGGGCCATATTTTTCTTTTTTATTGTTTACCAGAAAAGATTGTTGAGAAAGGAACTTGAGATAAATAAAATTAAAGCAGATCAGCAAGAGGAAATATTAAAAAATACAGTTCAGGCCCAGGAAAAAGAAAGAAAGCGAATTGCCCGTGATTTGCATGATGAAGTAGGAGCCATGCTTTCTGTTGTGAAACTAAATGTGAGCCGGATTGAAAAGAAAACAGTCGATACCAAACCCCGCCTTCTTGCCACCGAAACAAAATCATACCTCGATGATGTAATTACTCAGGTTCGTCGCATTTCAAGAGATTTAATGCCTCCGTCGCTTGAAAAACTGGGGGTATCAATTGCTGTGGAAGAATTGGTTAGTTGGATCAATAAATCGGATGAAATAAAAATTGGATTTTCAAAATCCGGCGATCCATATCGGATAGACCTGAAAAAAGAACTTGCTGTTTTTCGAATAATTCAGGAGCTGGTAAACAATGCACTAAAGCATTCAGAAGCTTCGCAAATTTTTATTAAAATGCGGTTTGCTAAAAATTATATGGCTATATCTGTTGCCGACAACGGAGTAGGCTTTGATATGGATAAGCTTGAAAATACCGGCCTGGGATTAAAAAACCTGGAGAGCCGCTCCGAATTAATGGGCGGAGATTATAAAATGAAATCATACCCTGGGAAAGGAACTTTTGCTGTTTTAAAAATCAATGTCTGATACTATGGAAAAACTAAAAATTGACATTGTAATTACAGATGATCATAAATTGTTTCGGAAGGGAATAGCTTCACTTCTTGAGGATTTCGATTTTATCGGAAATATCTACGAAGCCGGCAACGGTGTTGAGCTGTTACGTTTGCTTGACGAAAAGGATCGCCTTCCTGATTTGGTGTTGCTCGATCTGCAAATGCCTGAAATGGATGGTATGGAAGCAGCTCAGAAAATCAGGGAAAAATATTCTGATCTTAAAATTATCATTCTCACAATGCAGGATGATGCTCAAATCATTTTGCATATGGTTCAACTGGGTGTAAACGGTTATTTAATGAAAAATGCCGAACCGGACGAGTTGGAAAAAGCATTGAAGGATGTAATTCGAAAAGACATGCATTTCCCTGAGGGAATTTCGAAACTGGTTTATGGCAGTTTGAATAAAAAAAAGAGTATTCTGAAAGTTGATGATTTGACTGATCGCGAAATAAAAGTTCTGAAACTAATTTGCAAAGAATATACTGCTAACGAAATAGCGGATGAATTAAACTTAAGTCCCCGCACAATTGAGGGATACAGAACTAAATTGCTCGATAAAACCGGAGCTAAAAACCTTGCCGGGCTTGTTGTTTTTGCCTTTAAAAATGAACTGGTAGAGATATAAAAAAAGGGGTTCCGGCCAAGAACCCCTTTACGGATAATCCGTAATTACTCCAAATAGACATCATAATTTCATGATAGAGAGAACATGTGTAACGGACAGACTTCGAAATTCTGATGATTGAGAAAGGAGTAAAATTTTAGTGTGCCCGGGCTCACCGGGATGAGGTATGGGGTTGGACCTTTAATTGAACCATTATATCTCATGTCTTTTTTTTTGTCGTTGTACAAAAGTCAGCATTTATTAAGGAGCAGAAAAGAGTATTTCTACGCAATTTTTTTGCGTAGAAATACGTATGTGTAATACGTAGATTTACGTAGATGAATTGTCTGAGTATTTCTTTATCAGGCATAAAAAAACCGCCCCAAGCGGAGCGGTTTTTAAATGTATCTTTTTTTAAAAAGAAATTTACTTGATGTTTGCCTGTGCGGCTGCTACCCGTGCGATTGGTACACGGTAAGGAGAACAACTTACATAGTCCATGCCAACCGAGTTACAGAACATTACAGAAGAAGGTTCCCCGCCGTGCTCTCCGCAAATACCAACTTTAAGGTCGGATTTTACGCTGCGGCCTTTATCAACACCCATCTGTACAAGCTGGCCAACACCTTCCTGATCGAGAATCTGGAAAGGATCGTTTTTCAGGATACCTTTTTCAATGTAAACAGGCAGGAATTTACCGGCGTCATCGCGTGAGTAACCAAAGGTCATCTGGGTAAGGTCGTTTGTTCCGAATGAGAAGAACTCAGCTACTTCGGCAACTTTGTCGGCAGTTACTGCAGCACGCGGAACTTCAATCATTGTTCCCACAAGATAGTCTACCTTGGCACCTTTTTCTTCGAAAACTTTCTGTGCGGTTTCGTGAATAATATCAGCCTGCAATTTCAGTTCTTTAACAGTACCAATAAGCGGAACCATAATTTCCGGACGTGCATCAACCCCTTTTTGTTTCAGGTTAACAGCAGCTTCGATAATTGCGCGTGCCTGCATTTCCGTAATTTCAGGATAAGTATTTCCAAGGCGGCAACCGCGGTGTCCGAGCATCGGGTTGAATTCGTG
>DATFJO010000436.1:0-4769 GCA_035269145.1 Tangfeifania sp.
TAGGTTGTTTGCCTCCCGGCTCCAGCGAAAGCTGAACAAGCCCGTAATCGCGTGCAAAATATGAAAGACTGGGATGAAACAGGATAATCTGCCGCCCTTCAAAATCTTTCAAAGCCGAACTGATTTCTGCATCCAACTCATTTATTTCCTCAATAAATTGCGAAAGGTTTTCCTGGTATTCATTTTTCTTTTCAGGATTGAGCGCAGAAAGCTCTTCCGTTATGCGGCTAACCATTTGTTTTACCAGCACGGGCGAAAGCCAGGTGTGCGGGTTGATTCCTCCGGTGGAAGATTTTTCGCCCGAGGGTAGTATTTCGCTGCTGATTAAATCGAGCCCCGAAGAAAGATCGACCACTTTCATGTTCCGGTTGGCCTGCTCTATTTTGTCTTTCCATGAATATTCAAAACCAATGTAACCAATTCTGAACCAGACCTCGGAATTGGCAATGTCTTTTAACTGCGAAGGGATGAGTGTAAAATCAGCCGGACTTGCCCCCGGAGGAAGTAACACGTTCACCCTGAAATCGTCGCCGGCAATCTTTTTCACAAAAGTTTCGAGTGGCAAAATACTTACGGTAACCACTGGTCTTTCATTCTCCTCACTTTTATTGCTTTTTGAATTGCAGGAAACCAGGAGAAATAATGCAACAGCTAAAAAAAGACGAATCATTTTTATCATACACAAAACTTTAAAACTTACAGGTTTTTTAAATCAGTGTCAATGTAAACAAAAATTTGCAACAACAAGTTTTGAAATCCACATGTGTATAATCAATCCCGTTTAGTTCGCCAATATAAAAAAGAAATATTCTGATAATTTGTTTCATTTTAAAAAATCAAAAGGTAAATTTGTTAAATAGTCAACAAAATCATCGATTAAAAATTTAAACCAGCAAAAATTATGAACGATCAACTGGAACAACAACCTCATCAATCACCACAGGTTCCCCCGCCAAATTACCTGGTGTGGGCCATCTTAACCACTATCCTTTGCTGCCTGCCTTTTGGAATTGTATCCATTGTATATGCAGCACAGGTGAATTCAAAATGGACAGCCGGAGACATTGAAGGCGCTCAAAGCTCCAGTAAAAATGCCAAAATCTGGGCCTGGGTTGCCTTTGGAGTAGGGCTTGCAGCCGCTATTATTTGGGCTATTCTTACACTTGTAATTGGAATTGCAGGTTTTGGACTGGAAGCTCTGGAACAATACGGCGCGTAACCAATGAAAAAAATTTTACATGCAGGACTGCTGGTTTTTATATTCGGACTGGCAGTCCTTTTTTTTCTGCTAAATCCTTCCGAACATCAACTGTTTCCGCGATGTATTTTTAATACGGTCACGGGTTATTACTGCCCGGGGTGCGGCTCGCAACGTGCAATACACAGTTTGCTGCATCTGAATTTTGCAGGGGTAGTTGGCAACAATTTTCTGTTTATTCCGGCAGTAGCAGCAGTTGCCTATCATTATGCGCATCAGCCACTGAACAAAAAGTTTGGCTGGAAACTTCCGAACATTTTTTACAAGAAAGCCACCCCCTGGGTCATTTTTGGAATCATCCTGCTGTTTTGGTTTTTACGCAACCTGCCCGTTTATCCGTTTTCGGTGCTGGCACCCAATTAATTTTTACTTTTTCTCTTCCCTCATGCCAAATTTAGGATCGTATTTCAGGTAATGAATGATTATAAATCCGGGAATGGTAGAAATCACCACCCAGATGAAAAAATTCTGATAACCGAGCTGTTCCTGAATCCAGCCGCTAATCATTCCCGGAAGCATCATTCCGAGTGCCATAAAACCTGTACAAAGAGCGTAGTGTGCAGTTTTGTATTTCCCATCTGACAGGTAAATCAGATAAAGCATAAAAGCCGTAAATCCAAATCCATAGCCAAACTGTTCCACCACCACTGAGCTCATGATAATCCAGAGCGCCTGCGGTTGTACAAACGACAAAAAAACATACACCACATTTGGCAGATTCATGGCAATCACCATAGGCAGCATCCATTTTTTCAGCCCGTTTCTCGAAATCAGAATCCCTCCGAGAATTCCTCCAACGGTAAGGGCAAGCATTCCTGCTATTCCGTAAATGGTTCCTACGGTTGTTGTTGTCAAACCAAGTCCGCCTGCCTCAACTGAGTCGAGCATAAATGGTGTAGCCAGTTTCTCGAGCTGTGCTTCACCCAACCTGAAAATCAATATGAAAGTGAGACCAAGCAAAATTCCGTCTTTTTTGAAAAAGGTGATAAATGTCTCGGCAAAATCAGAAAGCACCTGTTTTACTGATTGGGATTCCTTTTTGACATCGCTGGTTGGATATGGAAGCATCAGCCAGTGCCAGATGGCAAAGGCGATAAACAGCCCGGCAATAACAAAGAAAGTGATGCTCCACGCCCATTGATTGTCGTTACCCGCTATTTTTTCCATTTGGCCCGCCAGAATCACGAGCAAGCCTTTACCTGCCAGCACGGCAAACCGATAAAACGTATTCCGGATACCGATAAAATAAGCCTGATCGTGTTTGGTGAGGCCCAGCATGTAAAATCCGTCGGCAGCAATGTCGTGTGTTGCCGAACTGAAAGCCATCAACCAGAAAAACGCCAGCGTGTACTGAAAAAACTTGTCCATTGGCAGCGTAAATGCAATGCCGGCCAAAGCGCCGCCAATGAGCAGTTGCATGGCCAGAATCCAGAAACGTTTGGTTTTCAGAATATCCACTATCGGACTCCATAGTGGTTTTATCACCCACGGCAAATAGAGCCAACTGGTGTAAAAAGCAATCTCGGCATTCGAAATCTCAAGTCGTTTGTACATGGTTACTGCCACCGACATCACAACAACATACGGAAGTCCTTCTGCAAAATAGAGTGAGGATATCCAGTACCATGGGTTTCGGGAGGTAGGTTTACTTCTTGCCATAATTAGTTTTTTAATGATTTAAATTGGCTTTTTTTGATTTCGCTTTCCGTCCTTCAGCTTCGAGCGAAGCCAGGTAAAAACTGAGGCTCGCGGTTCCGTCCATCGTAGGTTCGTTGGTGGCGTAATCGCCAATATCGTCATGATAAACCGCTTTGCCGTTGTTAAACGCAGCATATTCATCAGGATTTTGCAATGCAATTCCAATCTGGTTTTTATGACGCCGGGCATCAATTGGACCGTCTACCAGCCCACCCGGAGTAGTACCACCCAACACAACTGTGTACGATGAATGCGGAAACATCGGTGAATCTTCGGCGCCGGGAAGTCCGCAAATCATGGCTGTTCCCCACGGATTGCATCCAAAAAGCCAGTCGCGCAGGGCGGCTTCCATTTCGGAAAATGCTATGTTTCCGGTTTCTTCGCGATACAGCCTGGCTTGGGTGATAGCGGCGGCAACCAGATTATTCGAACACCACAAAAACGGCAATCCATTAAAAAACGGATCATTTTTACCCCGATCATGCAGAAGTTGCAGGCCTTTTTCATAAAAACCGGCGAAGTCCTCGTCGTTGTTCTGCATCATAAAATAGTGACCAAGGTTAACAAACGGGTATGATTCATAATGTCCGGCCGTATCGTTTTTTATCCATGGACTCACCGGTTCCTTTTTTCCCCAGAATTCCGCTTCTTTCAGGTATTCTTTTTCTTTGGTTAGTCGATAAAGCTGGGTGGCTGCAAGCTGCAAATCATCGGCGTAGTTTTTTTCCTCGTAATAATAAGGCGAAACATTACAGGCCGTTTGGGTGTAACCGGTATCGCTCATTGCAAATTCAAAGGCATCCAATGCTTTTTGTTTCAAATGGTCTGCCATTACCGGATCAGTTTTCTGAAACATTTCGGCTGCCAGGGCAAATGAAGAAGCAAATTTTCCTGCAACCGATGAAACGCCTGTGGTGGTATTTTTAAATTCCGCCAGTCCCTGTGGCTCGCCGGTAACGTAATAAACCGGCCTGAAGTCGTTGCCCAGCCCGTAATCAGCCGGATCGTTGGTGGGCAGCCGGAAACCAATATGATCGCGGTCGTCGGCAATCTGGTTGTACATTTCGCCGGGTGCCGGGTTCATTTTGAGCATCCAGTTCAGGCCCCATTTAATTTCATCGAGAATATCGGGAATTCCGTTAGCACCCTCGTTGCCACTGGCATCATAAAAGTCACCCCAGATTTCCGGATAATTTTTATATGCAAAAAGCATCTGAAATATGGCATTGACCGATGTTTTTGAATACTGCAAATAATCGGTGGCATCGTGCCAGCCACCTGTAACGTTAATAAATTCGCCTGAGCGTGTGGGATGATCGACAATGATTCCGTCGTGCAGGTGGCACGAATCTTTCAAAAATGGATTGTAACCGCAGCGTTGCTGGCGCATGTAATTTAGAATAAAATCGGCTGTTCCTTCATACACATCTGCATCAATCCGGAAGTTGGGAGAGCGGGTTTCACCCATTTTCAGGTAATAACCACCATCTTCCGAAACTTCCGAAAAATCGAGCCGGCAGGCTGTTTTCATGCCCCAACCTGCGGCATTTTTCATTTCTGTTTTGCCCGAAAAAATCACCCCATCAGTTAAAGCATCATGCACCGCAAAGCTTTCTACCTTCAAATTTTCTGTGGAAAGAAACACACCCACTTTTACAGCGTCGGGCAGGTAACCCAACTGGTTGATGCGGATGACTTCTATTCCCTGAGATGATTTTTGGGCAAGAATAAGAATGACCACAACAAATAACAGGGATAATTTTAGTTTCATCGGTTTTAATTTCAAATGACTCTCAATTGATTTACAAATTAA
>DATFJO010000437.1:0-2335 GCA_035269145.1 Tangfeifania sp.
CCCGAGAAATTCGTAATCCAGTTCATCCGGACTACCCACCGATAGCGATAAACCGTGCGTGAGCAGCGGATATTTTTCAGTTACCTTTTTAAACACTTTTTTCCAGTAACCGCCTATGTTCATCCAATTTTCGGGCGCTACCTCCACAAAGTCGGGCTGCAATTTGTTATCTGCAAGAAACTCATCGGCAAAATCTTTTCTGAAACCAATTCCAATCATGATAATTTTATTTTTGAATGTCTAATTTGAAAAAGAGAAAACCGGCATGCCGGTTAAAACATGCCGGTGTGGTGATTATTACTCACCACATTTTCCCTCTCCGCATTTCGCTTCTTTTGATTTTGATTCTTTCTTTGCTTCTTTTTTAGCTTCTTCACCTTCTGCTTTGGCTTCCTTTGACTTTGCTTCTTTTGACTTGGCTTCAGTTTTTTCACCTTCGCCGCATTTTCCTTCTCCACATTTGGCCTCGGCTGATTTCGACTCTTTTTTGGCTTCGGATTTTTTACCTTCCGCTTTTTCGCCTTCACCACACTTAGCTTCGCCTGATTTTGATTCAGCATTTTTTTCGCCGCATTTGGCTTCGAAATGAAACTGTGAACCGTTGCTAGTTTCCATCAACTCGCTTCTCAATTCTCCGCCGCTGCCCAAATTGTTAAACGAAAGCGCATTCGACGCGTTTGCACTTAAACTTCCACCTGCGATTAATGCACCCGCGAATACGACGCCTGCTACTAAATTCCTTCTTTTGTTTTCCATGATGTTTTAATTTTAAAATTTGAATTTTTAATAAAATGTCTTTTTATCTTTTATTTGTTGAAATAGTCGGAGCTTTTATTAAACCTGACAACTTTTTTCAATTTTTATTTCAATTCTACATCCGGATAAAATGCCGGGAAAGCAAACCAGTAGCCCATCATTTGTGGTACGGTTTCGAGTTGTTCACCTGCACGCGGTCCGTTGATTCCCCGGCCGGAAACATCCCACTCAGTTCCTTCGTTATCGGTTAGAACAACCGGGAGGTTACCCTGAACGGCATCAAAGTTTAATTCGGTTCCGTCGGTCAGCGTACGTTTAAATGCCACTATAAAATTGGCACCTGAGTTGCTGACTACTACCAGTTTTTCACTTTGAAATTCATCTTCAGTTACTTTATTTCCCGAAAATGTATTATCAAATGTGTATGCTTTTGCTTTTTCGTCGAATATTACCCCAAGTACCCGATCTTTGGGTGGCAACCGGGGATCCGTGTTGCTTACCGGAAAAATCAGGTTATCACTGGTTTTGTAGCCTCCGTAAGGATATTGCTGATAATTCCGGTTGTAACCGGTTTCTGTGGTTACCACTTTTGTAGAGGGGTACATTTGCCGCCATGTTTTCCAGGTGGTTTCAATCAGGTTATATGTTTTCGCCTGTTCTCCGATTAGATGACCATTTACCGATTTGTTCAGAAGCTGCGACCAGTTGCTGTTGGTTTCCCTGTCGTACGGAATGATATTGGAATTATACAATAATCCGGAAACACCGAATGTGGTTTCTTTTCCTTCCAAAACCCTGTCCCAGCCAATTCCTGTGCCGGTGAGCGGGCAGTAAATAACTGCCAGCGAATGGTTTTTTGTTTCGTCGTTAATAATTTCATGCCAGTCGAGAATGGCATGCGGATAGGCACGAATGTCATCGCCGTCGACAAATCCCAGTACCAAATCATTATCATCTAAGTAATTGATTTCGCCGGCACTCTCAAAAGCAGGAGTGCTGATTGCCGGGATTCCGTCTCTCCCGGGGCCTCCATCCCTGATTTCATTTTCAGGAATCAGCCACTCGCCTTCCTGGTTATTGTTCTGGCCGTCGTCCGGATTCCCGTTGGGATTTGAAATTTCCTCGCTACATCCGCTAAGAAAAAAGATACTTGTAACTAATGCTATTCCAATTGTTTTCATGACTTTTTTATTTTGCGTTAATTAAAATTTGTTGTTAAAGTTCTATGTCAGGATAAAATGCTGCAAAGGCAAACCAATACCCCATCATTTGCGGAACCGGAAATAGTTTCTCTCCTTTTCGGGGGCCATCGGTAGCATGGCCAAAAATATCCCAGGTATTTCCTTCATTATCTGTTAACAATGCAGGCAAATCCTCATTAGCAGGCTTGAATTCCAACACGGTTCCATCGGGCAGTTTGCTATTGAAAGCAACCATCAGGTTAGCTGTTTTATTTCCGGCAACTATTAGATTTTTGCCCTTAAAAGTTTTTTGAATGAAATTATTATTTGCTTCCAGTTGGCTAAAACTAAAAGCGATGGCTGATTTATCGATTAAAACACCCAGCACCCTTTCCTTG
>DATFJO010000438.1:0-2183 GCA_035269145.1 Tangfeifania sp.
TTTCGTGCATTCGACGACGGAGTGGCTTTCCGCTATCTTTTCCCGAAACAAGGTATAACCGACAGCCTGTTTATTATTGACGAAGTGACTGAATTCAACTTTGCCCATAGCGGCGATGCATGGTGGATTCCGGCTTACCACGAACAGCGGTACGAAAATCTGTTCACCAAGTCGCTGGTTTCGGAACTGGATGTGGTGCACACGCCGCTCACTATTGAAAGTGAGAGTGGATTGTTTTTTTCTGTTCATGAGGCCAACCTCGTTGATTTTGCATCGATGGTACTTGAACAAACCGAAGGAAATTCACTGAAATGTGACCTGGTTCCATGGTCCGATGGCACAAAAGTGAAAACAACCGCTCCTTTCAAAACACCATGGCGGACCATTCAGATTGGCGAAACACCGGGCGAATTGATTACTTCCTATCTCATTCTGAACCTTAACGAGCCAAATAAGCTGGAAGATACATCGTGGATTCAGCCGCACAAATACCTCGGAATCTGGTGGGGTATGCACATTGGCAAATATACTTTCTGGGAAAGCCCGACACATGGTGCCACTACCGAAAATGCCAAAATGTACATCGATTATTGCGAGGAACTTGGTGTTAGCCACCTGCTTATTGAGGGCTGGAATAAAGGCTGGACACCCAACTGGTACGAAAATGCCATGCACATGTTCAGTTTTACCGAAAGTACTCCCGATTTCGATTTGGAGGAGGTGGTGAGTTATGCCGATTCAAAAGGAGTGAGCATTATCGGTTACCACGAAACCGGATCCAACATTGTCAATTACAAAAAACAAATTGACGAAGGCATGGGTCTTTACAATGAATTGGGTATTCACGACATAAAAATCGGTCAGGTAGGTTCGAAGCTCAACATGAAAGAATGGCACCACGGACAATTTGGCGTCAATTATTATCGTTTTGTGATGGATAAAGCGGCAAAATACAAACTGGCCATCAATTTTCACGAACCCATTAAAGATACCGGCGAACGCCGCACCTGGCCACACATGCTGTCAAGGGAGGGTGCCCGGGGCATGGAATACAATGCCTGGAGCGAAGGTAATCCGCCCGGGCACGGTGTTATTCTGCCGTTTACCCGCATGCTGGCCGGACCGTTCGATTTTACACCTGGAATTTTCGACCTCGATATCGAGCAGGGCTACGGACGAAAAGTACATACCACTTTGGCCAAGCAACTGGCCTATTACGTTACCATTTATTCGCCCATTCAGATGTTGGCCGATCTTCCGGAATATTACACGAATAATCCGGCATTTAAATTTTTGCAGGATGTACCGGTTGACTGGGAAGACACAAAAGTGTTGAACGGAGAAATAGGTGAGTACATCACAACGGTTCGGAAAGATCGCCACAGCAACGATTGGTACCTTGGAAGTACCACCAACAAAAAAGTCCGCGAATTTGACGTTGAACTGTCTTTTCTGGAAGATGGAGCAACTTACGAAGCGCAGATTTATGCAGATGCCCCGGGTATCACTTACGAAAACAATCCTGAAAAAGTGGAAATATCGAGCATTGAAGTTACGCGGAATACGGTTTTGCCCATCCGGTTGGTCGAAGGCGGCGGAATGGCCGTTCGATTTAAAAAGTTGCAATAAAATTTATGAAGAAAGAGAGCCGAATGCATTTTTTCGGTTCTCTTTTTTTATAAGCCACATCAGTAAAACAACTACTACAAGGCTAAATCCGATTGCCACAAATTCATCGGGTGAGGATCCAATATTTTCCACTTTCGGGGTTACTATGTTTTTATCGACCAGATAAATGGCAATAACTGCAAATGCGTTATTTACAAAATGGGCAACAATGGGCAGCCACATCGATCCGCTCCAAACCAGCAGGTAGCCAAACAAAACGCCCAGCAACATGCGTGGCACAAATCCATAAAACTGTATGTGCAGTGCACTGAACAGGATGGCTGATATCCAGATTCCCCAGTGATAATTTTTTGTCATTCTTGTGAAAATCCGCTGGATGACTCCCCTGAAAAGCAGTTCCTCGCCAATAGCCGGAAGAAAGGCAATCATGAAAAGATTGAAAATCAGGCCGCCTGCAGTTTCTACGTTTAAAAATGCTTCGGTGAGTTCCGTTGCATTCTCTTCGGCGTTTTGCATCCATTGTTCCACGCCGCGGAGCCATTCAGGAAACTGCA
>DATFJO010000439.1:0-2649 GCA_035269145.1 Tangfeifania sp.
TTAGTTTAATTCATGTTCACCTGTTTGTTCACAGAAAATGGAAGAAACAGGCATCAAACTGAACCAAACGGCACCAAAAACAATCGTTGTAAATATTTGAATAATAGACCTTTAAATGCTTCTGGTGAACCAAATATAAAAAATAATTTGGTTCACCGTATTGTTCACATTTAGGATGGTTTTTAATGGTCTATTTTGACGCATTATAAATAAAAAAAGCCTGCAAATCATTTGACTTACAGGCTTTTGGTGTTTTTTAGATTTCCTATCCGTCGGGGTAGCCGGATTTGAACCGACGACCTCGTCGTCCCGAACGACGCGCGCTACCGGGCTGCGCTATACCCCGTCTCAATCACCGTAGCTTTAGCGAAGGTGATTTATTTTGCGGTGCAAATTTAACCTTTTTTGTACAATTTAAAAGTTTTCAAAAAACAAAAAATCACCTGCTTTCAATTTTAAATTCGCATTTCTAATTTACCATGGCCATGTATTGAGACGATAATCTAAAATACAGCAAGTTAGCCCGATTTACCTACACCTGGCTTTCAAAGAAAATTTAGTGTTACTTAACAGTAGTGGGTTGAATGAAAACTACTCATGAACTAAAGAGGCTAAAAACTCCTGCAAAAAATCAGTAAATCGTTACAAAACACAAGTAATATATACAAACATAAGTTTGTTAATATTTTTGTTATTTTGAACATTATCTTTATATTTGTACCGAATAAACAAATTATAAAAACATTAATGAAAATTGCTATTACATCTGAAAATGACTCTGCTAAATCGAACCTCGATTTAAGATTTGGCCGTGCTGCATGGTTCTGCATTTACGATACAGAAACAAAAAAGACTGAATTTATTGTGAATGAAAATATAAACGCCAACGGAGGCGCCGGAACCAAAACGGCTGAAAAAATGGCCGAACTGGGAGTCCAGCAAGTTATCTCGGGTGATTTTGGACCAAAAGCCAAAGACCTGCTCGATAAGTTCAAAATTCAAATGGTGATTCTGGAAGACCGAAATAAAAAAATCGGTGAATTAATTAAGCAGATTAACTCAAAATCAACAGTAACCACCTGATAAGGATTCAGGGAAGGCAGGAAACAAATTGTTGTTTTTTGCTTTCCCTTATTTGAGAAAAAAATTAGAATTTAAAATTAAAGATTATGCCAGGATTTGACAGAACAGGACCGGAAGGAAAAGGGGCCCGCACAGGAAGGCAGGCAGGAAAATGCAATCCGGAAAACGAAACAGAACCGGAAGATACCAGGCAAGGACGAAGAAGAGGTAGAGGATTAAAACTCAGACTTAGAAATCAGGCAGATTCTCCCGGCAACCAAAAAGGGAACAGGCCCAGACGGAGATGGTGATGGTAAAAGATGATAAATCGTGCTGTTCAGGCAGCACGATTTTTTTAATAATTGAAAACAAAAAAAGAAAAAATATGAGAAAAATAGCTGTACCAACAGATAACTCAGGAATACTTGATGGCCATTTCGGACATTGCAAGTTTTTTACAATTTTTAATGTGCAGGACGGACAAATTGTTTCGGAAGAAAAAGTAGTGCCACCACCTCACGAACCCGGATTATTGCCCCGATGGCTGGCCGAAAAAAATGTAACCGACATTCTGGCCGGAGGAATGGGAAACCGAGCCATTCAGATTTTCAACCAAAATGGCGTGAATGTTTTTGTTGGAGCGCCCAAAATGGATGCAGCTGAACTCGTAAATGGATTTCTCGACCAAACTGTAAAATTTGCGGCCAACTACTGCGACCATTAAAAACAAACAACTACACCAAATAATCCATTTGTAGCCCGGACAAACAAAGTAAAAATGCAATTCTTTTCTTCTGAATAAGAATGAAAAAGAAGGTAAAAATTTAAAAAAGTGAAAATAGCAGTTGCAAGTGGAAAAGGGGGAACAGGCAAAACGACTGTCTCAGTCAACCTGTTTCACCTGATGTCATCATATTCTGATAAAAAAGTTCAGTTGATTGATTGTGATGTAGAAGAACCCAACGATGCGTTGTTTTTTGTTAATCCTGAGCCAGTGGCACAGAAAGATGCCTTTCAGTTGATTCCTGAAATCGACACCGAAAAATGTATTTTCTGCAAAAAATGTTCGGATTGGTGCGAATTCAATGCGATTACCATTGTACCCAACCTAAGTTTTGCCGAAGTAAACGAAAGTCTGTGTCATTCATGCGGCGCATGTACGCTGGCTTGTCCGGAAGAAGCAATCACTGAAAAAGAAAAGTCGCTGGGGAAAATTACCCGTTACCGGGTCGGTGAAGAACAGTTCCTCACTGAAGGTCGTCTGAAAGTGGGCTCGGCAATGCAAACAACACTCATCAAAAAACTAAAAAACAGCATCCACCATAATGGCACAATCACAATCTACGACGCACCGCCGGGAACAAGTTGCCCGGTGGTGGAAACAGTAGCCGATGCAGATTTTATTGTGCTGGTTACTGAACCAACGCCATTTGGATTACACGATTTGAAAATTACAGTAGAATTGCTCGATGAACTCCAGAAACCTTATGGAATAATCATCAATAAAGCCGGACTTGGAGATCGCCGGGTTTATAGTTTTCTGAATGAAAAGAAAATTGAACTGCTGGGTGAAATTCCTTTTAACAG
>DATFJO010000440.1:0-2313 GCA_035269145.1 Tangfeifania sp.
ATCTGGTGAAAAAAGAGTTGATTTGTTTTTACACCAGAAATATAAAATTGTGATAGCGCTTTTTGCATTTTAGAAATGGCAGCTTCGCGCGTATTTTCTGAAACGATGAGTTTTCCGGCCAGCGAATCGTAAGACGGGGGGATTAATGTTTTTTCTGCGAGGTAGCTGTCCCATCGGGCCAAATCAGGTATGTGAATTTCATCAACAATTCCAGGGGTAGGGGAGAAACCCGCAGCCGGATCTTCTGCGCAAATTCTTAGTTCAATCGCATGTCCATTTTTTTGAATTTCATTTTGAGAAAAACTGAGCGGTTCACCCGCGGCAATTTTTAGTTGCCATTCTACCAAATCTTCACCGGTTATAAGCTCGGTTACCGGGTGTTCCACCTGCAGGCGGGTGTTCATTTCCAGGAAATAAAAATCTTCGTTTTCGTCTACCAGAAATTCGATGGTTCCGGCCCCACGGTAATTAATTGACTGTGCAATTTTGATCGCCGCTTCGTAAAGTTTCTTTTTTGTTTTTTCAGAAACAGAAACAGCAGGTGCTTCTTCAACCAGTTTTTGATAGTGCCGCTGAATGCTGCACTCCCGCTCGAAAAAATGAATGGCGTTTCCTTTACCATCGCCAAAAAGCTGTACTTCGATGTGCCGGGCTTTTGGCAGAAATTTTTCTATCAGCAATTCACTGTTGCCAAAATAGTTCAGCGCAACTGCGCCGGCACGTTTCATTACGGTTGGCAGGTTTTCGGGTTCATAAACCACCTTCATTCCTTTTCCGCCCCCGCCACCCGAAGCTTTAACCAGCACCGGAAATTCAAGTTTTTCCAATGCTTTTGAAATTTCCTGTTCGGAACCTGAAATCGATGGAATGATTGGAATGCCGAGCTTTTCGACAAACTGGTTGGCCTGCTTTTTTTCGCCCATCAATCGAATTTGTTCCGAAGTTGCACCAACGAAAATCAGGCCTGATTTTTCCACTTTTTCAGCAAACGATGCATTCTCCGATAGAAATCCGTATCCCGGATGAATGGCCTGCGCGCCTTTTTCTATAGCAATTTCAATTATCTTATCCTGATTCAGGTAGGTATCCTGAAGTGAATTTCCTTTTAGCAAAACCGCTTCATCGGCCTGAGAAACGTGCAGCGATCGATCATCATCTTCCGCATAAACAGCTACCGTTTTTATACCGAGTTTACGCGCCGTTTTGGTAATCCTGACGGCTATTTCACCACGGTTGGCAATGACTATTTTTTGTATGCGGTTCATGCGTTTATTTCCGATTTATGGTTCTTCCAGTTTGGCTTTCGTTTTTCAAGAAAAGCTGATAATCCTTCTCTTCCCTGCTCCGAATCAGCCAGTTCAGCCAGTAAGTTAGCTGTGTATTCGCTGTTTTTTGTTGTAATCTTTCCTGAATCGATATTTAAAATTAATTGCTTGCAAACGCGCAAAGCTTCCGGTGATGCCAGTTTTAGTTTTTCAATAAGTTGTTCAACAACTAATGTAAGGTTTTTATCGGCGGTGGTAAAATCAACAAGCCCTGATTGCAGTGCATCATTGGCAGAGAATCTCTCACCCGTAAACATCATTTTTTTCATGTTTTGAGTGGAAAGTCTCCGCGCGACAAACGGCATGATTGTAGCCGGAATAATTCCCAGTTTGATTTCGCCAAAAGCAAAATTTGTGGATTCTTCGGCAACGACAAAATCACATGCTGAAATGATGCCATTTGCTCCGCCAAGCACATTCCCATGAACCGCAGCAATTGTTATTTGCGGAATTTCATACAAGGTTTTCAGCAGCTCCGGAATTTGCAGGTACTCCTCCCGGTTTTCCTGTTTTGTTTTGTCTTTGGCCGATGCAAACCATTTAATGTCGGCCCCGGCGCAAAATGATTTTCCTTTTCCTGAAATCACCAAAAAATGAATGTTTTCCTGCGCGGAAACCCAGTCCAGCACTTCCTGAAATTCTTTCAACAAGTCAGGATTTAGAGCGTTGTGAATCTCCGGCCTGTTCAGAATTAAATCTGCCCGGTTGCCTTCAATTTTTAGTTCTATGTATTTTTGCTTTAACATGTTTTTACATTCTGAAAACACCGTACCCGGGTTTTTCAATTTTTTGATTTAAAGTGATATGAAATGCAATTCCAAGAATGTCCCTGGTTTCAGCCGGATCGATAATTCCATCGCCCAAACCCTGGATGAACTGAAATACGCGGTACTTTCTTCCTGGAACTGATCAGCAAGATTGCTTTCACTGCCATTTTGTCCAATAGTTTTTAAAATGCTGCTGGCCTGTTCGCCACCCATAACCGAAA
>DATFJO010000441.1:0-2230 GCA_035269145.1 Tangfeifania sp.
GGGATTGTATGTGGGAAATGATTCCTTCTCGTACCACTTAAAAACATCGGCAATCATTTTATCCTGAACACCTTTGTCGGCAACTACCAGGCCGATAACCGCAGCGGCTCCGTTTAATGCTCCGCAAACCGTGCCATAGCCACCAACTCCGCCATGCCCGTATTTAAACATGTGAAAAGGAAATGAGGAATACGGCCCACCAATTTTTTCATTTAACTGCGACACAACACTCTGCACGGTAGCATACATGCAACTGCCATCGCTATAGGAATTGTAAGCCAATTCGGCAGTGGCTGCGGGGTCGAGCCGGGCATATTTCCAGTCTGTTTCCGGAAGATTGTAATCGATTTTAGAGGGTTCGGCAGCAGGCAGTTTTTCAGGTTTGAATGCAGTGGTAAGTGTAACCAGGCCGGCGCCTCCTGCGGCCACAGCACCTCCAAATATTTTCAATGCATTTCTTCTGTCCATTTTTTTATTGTTTTTTGATTTATAAAATCCAGTTGAATAAATAACCAAGTATGATGATAAATACGGTTATTGTTCCGAAGAAAATACCGATGAGTTTCCATTTCATTACTTTTTTGAGCAGTGTGGCTTCGGGCAGTGACAAGCCCACCACAGCCATCATAAAAGCAATGGCAGTGCCCAGCGGAACGCCTTTGGCCACAAACACCTGGATGACGGGTACAATTCCGGCGGCGTTGGCATACATCGGAACGGCGAGGATTACGGCAAGCGGAACGGCGTACCATTTACCGGCCGAAAGGTACCCGGTAAAAAAATTCTCTGGCACATAACCGTGCATGGCGGCGCCAATAGCAATTCCGATAAGTACGTACACCAGCACTTTCCGCACAATTTCCCAACCTTCGCGGATAATTTCCGGCAAACGGTCGATAAACGGCGTTTTTTCGGCTTCCCACTTTTCTGATTCCTGTGCTGAATTCGCCTGAATTTGTCTCACCCAATCGCTGAGGTAGCGGTCAAGCTTGAATTTTCCGAGTAAAAAACCGCCGATGGTTCCCAGCAAAATTCCGCTTAAGGCATAAATCATTGTGGCTTTAATTCCGAATAACCCCAGGAACATAGCTACTGCTACCTCGTTTACCAGCGGCGAAGTAATTAAAAAAGAAAAGGTTACACCGAGGGGAATTCCGCCGTTTACAAAACCAATAAACAGTGGAATGGATGAACACGAACAAAACGGCGTGATGGCGCCAAAAAAGGACGCAAAAAAGTATTCCAGTCCATACATTTTTTTGGTGGTAAGGTAAACACGCAACCGCTCCACCGGGAAATAAGCATTTACCACGCCCATGAGCGAGCTGATGAGAAACAGCAGTATCAGTATTTTCAGGGTATCGTAAATAAAAAAATTGATGGATTCAGCGAGGTGTGTTCCCTGGTTTAATCCAATCAGTTCGTAAACCAGGTAATCGGCAATCGGCTGAAGAAAATAGTAAATCAGACCCAAAACCGGCAAAGCAACCGCAACAGAGAGAATCAGTATAGTCCTCCTGCTTTGTTGTGTGATTTCGTCGCTTGAAATTGCCCGTGTTATGAATGACATGTTCAAAATTTTACGATTTGTTTCCGGAGATTGCAATTTTAATCTCCCGGTTTATTCATTTACGTTGTTCGTAGTTCGTAAATTCACGAACAAAGTTGATAAAATTTTTATACTCCTAAAAATTGTTTGAAAAGAATTTGTGCTTCCTTCCAGTTTTCTTTATTGATACAATATTTAATCCGCGGCGCTTCAATTTCGCCCTGAATCAGTCCGGCTTCTTTCAGTTCTTTTAAATGTTGTGACAAAGTAGATTTGGCAATGGGCAATTCTTCACTTAAATCGCCGCTGTAGCAACAACTTTGTTTCGACAGCAATTCCAATACATGCATACGCACCGGGTGTCCCATTGCTTTTGCATACCGGGCTGTTTTTTTCTGTCTTTCAGTAATTACTTTTTTCTCAATCATCATATTCAATTCGTAAAACTACGAACAAAGATAATAGAAAATATTTGTTAAAACAATTTGAAACAGAATGCAGGATAATATTCAATATCAACCTACTTAGGGTTTGTCACGAAATAACTTAATCATTCAGGCTTGTTCTTTTTCAGGCGATGCTGTTTCATAAACGCCATGGGATTATAGAAAATCCGGTCCCGAAGTTGTGCCTGGCGGTTTAGCCTCCATCTTTCAATATAAGTAAGCACTTTGTTCAATA
>DATFJO010000442.1:0-4071 GCA_035269145.1 Tangfeifania sp.
CGTTGTGGTTTTTCAGTTTTTCCAGCAGGCGGATTTGCGCTTCCTGCTCCACCGGCTGGTGGGTCGGTCCGTCTTCTCCCACACGGAATGCATCATGAGTCCAAACATATTTTACCGGAAGTTCCATGAGCGCTGCCAGACGAACGGCCGGTTTCATGTAATCGGAGAACACGAAGAATGTTCCGCAAACGGGGATTACTCCCCCGTGCAAGGCCATTCCGTTGGCCATGCATGCCATGGTAAGTTCGCTCACACCTACCTGAAGGAATGCACCGCTGAAATTGCCTTTTTTAAACGAAGTGGTTTTTTTCAGGAATCCGTCGGTTTTGTCGGAGTTGGAAAGGTCGGCAGAAGCCACGATTAAATTCTCTACTTTTCCGGCCATGGCAGCCAGTACAGCTCCTGAGGCACCGCGTGTGGCAACGTTTTCTTTTTGTTCAATTTCCGAAAAATCGAAATCAGGCGCTTTGTCCGAGAAGAATGTGTTGAGCTTTGCAGCCAGTTCCGGGTTTTCGCTTTCCCATTTTGCCTGAGTCGCTTTTTTCTCTGCAGCGGCTTTTATCAGTTTTTCTTTTCGTTTTTTATATACTTCCTGTACATCATCAAAAATCTGGAAAGGATTTTCAGGATCGCCGCCCAGGTTTTTGATGGTTTTTTCGAATGAAGCCCCGGCATTTGTCAGCGGCATTCCGTGAGTGGATGTCTGGCTTTCAAACTTTTCGTTTTCTTCGGTTAAGGCGCCTTTACCCATTATTGTTTTTCCAATAATCAGGGTGGGTTTACATTCTTCGGCATTGGCATTTTTTAGCGCTTCCCTGATTTGGTCAATGTCATTCCCATCGATATCGATTACATTCCAGCCCCATGCTTCGTATTTTTTTGCAGTATCTTCTGAGGTAACCATGTCGGTTTTAGTCGAAAGCTGAATTTCATTCGAATCGTAAAACATAATCAGGTTGCCCAACCCGAGGTAACCGGCAATCCGGCCAGCTCCCTGAGAAACTTCTTCCTGAATTCCTCCGTCGGAAATAAAGGTGTAAATTTTATGCGACATCCAATCGCCAAAACGGCTGTTTAGAAAACGCTCGGCGATAGCGGCACCAACTGCCATTGTGTGGCCCTGACCAAGCGGACCTGAAGTGTTTTCCACTCCGCGTGCCACATCTTTTTCGGGGTGGCCGGGAGTTACGCTTCCCCACTGGCGAAAATTCGACAGGTCGTCCATTGAATACGTTCCGGCCAGCGCCAGCACCGAATAAAGCATTGGCGACATGTGTCCCGGATCGAGAAAGAAACGGTCGCGGTTGGCCCACTCCATATCGGAAGGGTCGTAATTTAAAAATTCAGAAAAAAGGATGTGAATGAAATCAGCGCCTCCCATGGCTCCGCCCGGGTGACCCGATTTAGCTTTTTCAACCATGGCGGCAGAAAGGATACGAATATTGTCTGCTGCCCTGGTTTCGATTCGTTTACTCATGATTTTATTTTTTATTATCTGTTTTTTCCGGCTTGTTCAGGAGGTTCAAAAATAACAAAAAAAGAGGAACCCGCGGGCTCCTCTTGCTTATATTGAATGCAAATTTATTCCTGAATTATTCTGACCATGAAAACTCCTTCAATTTCCTGGAGTTTGGCTGCAACGTTTTCATCGATTTCAGACCGGGTAACGTCGATAATATTATATGCGATGTTATCGTATTTTTTGTTCAGCATATTGTCGATGTTCAGATGTTCGGCAGCCAGCACACTGGATATCTGGCTCACCATGTTCGGGATATTTTTATTGGCAATAAGAATTCTGGAGCCGCCGTTACGTTCCATGAATGCTTCGGGAAAGTTCACCGAATTTTTGATATTGCCGTCCTCGAGGTAATCTTTCACCTGGTTCACGGCCATAATTGCACAGTTGGTTTCCGATTCTTTTGTGGATGCACCGAGGTGAGGAATCGCAATCACCTTATCCATTTTTAAGGTTTCTTCGTTCGGGAAGTCAGTCACATAGCGTGCTACTTTACCAGAGTCGATGGCGGCTTTCAGATCACCGATATCTACCAGTCCGCCGCGGGCAAAGTTCAGCAAACGGACGTTGTCTTTCATCATGTTGAATTTATCCTTGTTGATGTAGCTTTTTGTGTCCGGAGTAAGCGGGATATTCAGTGTTACATAATCTGCTTCGGAAAGTATGGCCTGAATACCGTCGACCCATTTTACCTGGTTGCTCAGTTTCAGGGCCTGTTTTACTTTCATGTACGGATCGTACCCGATTACATTCATTCCCAGAGCCTGTGCAGCGTTGGCCACCAAAACCCCAATAGCGCCCAGCCCTATTACAGCCAGCGTTTTGCCCTGGATTTCCTGTCCGGCAAAGTTCTTTTTGCCTTGTTCAATAAGCGAGGCAACTTCATCGCCTTTTCCGATTAATGTTTTTCCCCAGCTAACAGCATCGGTAATGTCGCGCGAGGCCATCAGTAATCCGGCCAGCACGAGTTCTTTTACACCGTTGGCATTGGCGCCGGGTGTGTTAAAAACTACAATTCCTTTTTCGGTGCAGTTGTCGATTGGAATATTGTTAACGCCAGCTCCTGCACGCGCCACAGCTTTCAGCGATTGCGGCAGTTCCATATCGTGCATTTTAAAACTCCGCAGCACAATGGCATCCGGATTGGGGATGTCACTGGCAATTTCGTATTTATCCAGCGGGAATAAACTAAGTCCGTCGGTATCGATTTTATTTAACGTTTGAATCTTAAACATTGGCTTTTTATTTATCGGTGAATTTTAAGTATGGAAACAAATATCAATAAATTATTGCAAGATAGGTAATCGATAATGGATTAACTTTTCAATATAAAATTAACATTAAGCGATTTTAAGGGAATAAAAGTTTTATTTTTTCAGTTTGAAGGTGTTTGAACGTTTAAATTGTAATTGATGTTCCGAATATGGGTTGTCACTTTTTATTAGGTATTGGATAAATATTTCTTAGTTTGGCAACCATATTGAACCCTGTTAGGGTTCCTTGATGTGTTATGTTTTTGCCGTATGTTTCGCATACGGCTATTGTTGTTACACCCTTTTCAGGGTGCTTTGTTTTCTTTCAACCCACGTTTTGTGGGTTGAATAATAATAGCCGTAGGTGCAAACCTACGGTTGCTTAAAAGCCTTCAACCACAATCCTAAAGGGATTGAACAGAATAGTGCATAAGTATTATCTACTTCTTTCCGAAAGTTTTTCCTGCTTCAGATTTTCGAAATATTTACGGGCTGCCCGCCTGACATGCGGCGAAAGCAGCAAAGCTGAAATAACAGTCGGGAAAGCCATCAGGGCAAAGGCAATATCTACCAAACCTATTATGACACGAAGTTGGGAAACAGCACCGATAATAATCGCCACCACAAAAATGTAATTGTAAATGTGCTGGTATTTGGCGCCTGCAATAAATCCAAGGCATTTGGCCCCGTAATAGGGAAATGCAAACAGCGTAGACATGGCAAAGAAAGTAACCGCAATGGTTAAAATGTATTTCCCGTAAACCGGGATCACTGCATCGAAGGCATGCGCGGTAAGTGTAATTCCGTCGGCTGAGCTTTCAATCCATGAATCGGTAACAATAATTGCCAGGGCTGTCATTGTGCAGATGATGAGGGTGTCGATAATCGGGCCGAGCATGGCGACCAGGCCTTCGCGAATCGGTTCGCTGGTTTTCGCTGCACCGTGTGCCATGGGTGCTGTTCCCAGGCCGGCTTCGTTGGAAAAGGCAGCCCGCCGAACGCCTGTAATTATGATAGCTCCGAGCGATCCGCCCAGAACAGCATTTCCTGTAAAAGCGTCGCGGAAAATGGTTTTGAATGCCGGAATTATCAGTTCGGTATTCGAGAAAATGATGAACAAAACAGTAATGACATAAACCACCACCATAAATGGCACCAGTCTCCCTGTAACGTTTCCGATTCGTTTAATTCCGCCAATCACTACAATTCCCACAATAACGGAGATGACGATGCCGGTGATCAAGTCGGATTCGAATCCGCCGCTGCCAATGTTATTGGGTACCAAAATTGTGTCGCGAA
>DATFJO010000443.1:0-2415 GCA_035269145.1 Tangfeifania sp.
CTCGTCGGGCGACCACGCAATGTTTGTCAGAAAATGTTCGGGGTCCCCGCCGGTATTCAAAAACTTTGTTTTGCCTGTTTCCAAAGAGTAAATCCCAACTGTAACATGATGACTATTCATTCCCGCCATCGGATATTTTACCGGCGTATATTCTGCAACGCGTCCCATATAATCAACCACAGGGTAATCGGAAACCATTGTTTCATCTTTCCGGTAAAAAGCAATGAATTTCCCTTTTGGTGAAATGTAAATTCCATCGGAAATCCCAAATTCATTGCGGTGCACTGTTTTTCCGTTTACAATTCCATTTCCGCCATCTTCTGTAATTTGCAATGTTTTTCCATCAGCAAAAGTCACAAATAAATCATCGTCAACTGTGAAAGCAACATATTTTCCGGTTTCGCAAAATTCAGCATTTTCTGCTTTTTCAGGCAGTTCAATTTGAAAAGCAATTTGTTTTTCTTCGGAATCGACAACTGTAAACTGACTGCGGTTTCTGAACAGCAACATTCCGTTTTTTGTCCAGGAATAGCCCGGAAATCGTTTCAAATCGTTGTTCCCGTTTTCGTTCAAAACTGCATTTAAACCGGTAAGACTCATTACCGGAGAAAGTTTTCCCTTTTTTGCATCTTCAGCCCAAAGTGTATCATTTTCGAGGTAAGTAAAAACGTTGTCAGTTTTCCAGGTGAGGCCGTTCATTGATTCCGGGCGCAAATAAGTATAACGCCCCATGATGGCATCTTCAAGAGTCATTTGCTTTTCCTGGGCAAGAACACCAAAAGCTGTCAGCAGGAAAACAAGAGTTATGAAATTTCGCATTGTTTAAATTTTATTGATTCTGAAATGGCGAAAATAGTGAAAGCAGTTCTTATGAAAAAGAAATATTGCCAACTCGCTGAAAAAAGTGTTTCAAATCTTCCTTCCTCATCTGAAAACCCTAATTTTGTTGCACAAAATAAAAAAATGGAAAAAAGAAACCTCGTCACCATTTATTTAATCACACTTATTGCAGTGATGGGTGTAGCCAGCATCACACCGGCTTTTCCATCAATACGCGAACATTTTAATATTTCAGCCAGCCAGGTTACATTGCTGATAACTGTTTTCACTTTCCCCGGAATATTTTTAGCTCCACTTGCCGGGCTTTTGGCCGATCGCTGGGGCCGAAAAACTATTCTGATACCTTCTCTTCTTCTTTTTGCTGCGGCAGGTGTGGCCTGTTTTTTTACCAACGACTGGAAAATACTTTTAATCCTGCGGTTTTTTCAGGGAATAGGAGTGGCATCTTTGGGGTCTTTAAACATCACCCTTATTGGCGATCTGTTTTCCGGACCAAAACGCGGTGCGATAATGGGATATAACGCCAGTGTGCTGAGTGTGGGAACAGCTACCTATCCGGCAGTGGGCGGAGCATTGGCAATGGCCGGCTGGCAGTATCCATTTTTGTTGTCGTTTCTGGCAATTCCTGCCGCCATCCTGGTAATGTTTTGTTTGAATAATCCGGAGCCCGATGAGCCACCGAAATTAAAAGATTACTTAAAACGCACCTGGAAAAACATCAATAAAAAAACAGTTTGGGGACTTTTCATCATAACTGTATTGCTCTTCTTTATTTTATACGGAGCCTATCTTTCCTATTTTCCGCAACTGATGGTGGAACGACTGGAAGCTACTGATTTTCAAATCGGACTTTTTATGTCAGGTTTTTCAGTGGTAACAGCTATCACATCATCACAAATAAAACATATCAACAAAAAACTAAGGCCCAAAACGCAACTCACAATAAGCTTTTTTCTTTACATGATATCGATGCTGCTGCTTTCGTTTGCCGGCAGTTGGTGGGTACTGCTCATTCCACTGGTAACTTTTGGATTGGGGCACGGCATGCTGATTCCGGGCGTTCAGACTCTTTTGGTAGGTTTTGCACCGCTGAGCGAACGCGCAGGATTTATGTCGATTAACAGCATGGTACTCCGGATTGGACAAACATTTGGCCCTCTTTTTATTGGAATTTTTTACGCCCTGGGCGGAACCAGTGCAGCATTTTTGGGTGGGGCACTGGTTGCCTTAGCCATGATTATCATTTCGTATTTCATGATAAAACTTTAACCTTAAAAGAAATCACTTTATCAGAATATTATGAAAAAGAATATAATTGTATCAGGCGGAGCCCAGGGAATTGGTAAAATTATTACCGAATATTTAATAGCTGAAGGTTATTTTGTTTCGGTTTTTGAAAAAGATGCTGAAGCCCTTGTAGAACTGAAAGATGAAATGATTATGAAAAACCTTTCATTTCATATATGTGATGTATCGAATCAAAAAGAGGTAAAAAAGGCCGTTGCTGAATCAGTTGAAAAAACCGGATCTGTTTTCGGATTGATTAACAATGCCGGATTTATGATCCGAAAACCG
>DATFJO010000444.1:0-3211 GCA_035269145.1 Tangfeifania sp.
TCATCAAAATAAACGGCAAATTTAGTTGAAGTAGATCCCGGATTTATGGCAAGAATTCGGTGCATCTGCAAATTAGTTTTTAGCTGAGCAATGATGCCACTGCAATGGAATTCAGTTTGGTTTTTTCACTGTCGCCTCTTGAGTTTACGATTGCCGGAATTTTTGCCCCCGCTATAACGCCTGCCATTTGTGCTCTGCAAAGCTTCGAATTGGTTTTATAAAAAACGTTGGCAGCGTCGATGTTTGGAAACAACAAACAATCGGCATCACCGGCCACAGGCGATGTGAATCCTTTAACAGAAGCTGATTCCCTGTTAATGGCAACATCAAGCGCCATCGGGCCATCTACAAAGCCTCCTTCAATCTGTCCGTGTTCCGACATTTTTGCAATGGTTGCGCCGTCCATACACGACTGAATGGAGATAATTATCTGTTCAGTTGGAGCAATTACGGCTACTTTCGGTTTATCGATTCCAAGTGCTTTGGCTGTTTTAATGAGATACCGCGTCATCGAAATCTTCTTTTCCAAATCAGGATAAGGAATAACGCCGGCATCCGAAAAAATAAGCATTTTGTGGTAATTTGGATTTTCCATCAAAGCCACATGGCTCAAAACTCCTTTCGGTGGTACCAGGCCGTAATCCTTTTTCAGCAGCACTTTCATAAATGAGTCCGTGGTAACCAGGCCTTTCATAATGAGTTCGGCATTCCCGTCATGAATCAGTTCCACTGCCTTTTCAGCCGCTTCGCGTTCAGATTTGGTGTGAATTATTTTATAGTTGTTGATATCGATATTCAGTTTGCTGCAGGTTTCTTCAATTTTACCCTTATCACCTGTAAGAATAGCAGAAACCAGTCCCAGTTCAACCGCATCATTGAGTGCCCCCAAGGTGCTTTCATCAACTCCGTTTACAGTAACCAGCCTTTTTTCGGGCTGCTTTTTTACCTGTTCCAGCAAATCATCAAAATTCTGAATAGTCATAGCTTGCATTTTTGTTCGAAATTAGAACAATCCATCCTTCTATTTGGTAACTTTTCTCAGTTTTATTTATGTTTTTAACCATAGACCAAAAATTTGGGAATTAAAAAAAGTAAAACAAAAACAGTTTTAACTGCAAATCTTTAACCCGATTGATTGTTTAGCTTCCATTTTGCCAGTTCCGTCACTTCGCGGGCAATTACCAATTCTTCGTTGGCCGGAACAATGGCAATTTTCACTTTCGAATCATTTTCATGAATAAGCATTTCTTTGCCATTTACTTTTTCATTGGTTTCAGCAGATAATTTCAACCCTAAAAACTCCATTTCATCACAAATCGCTTTTCGGGCCCCGGAACTGTTTTCACCAACTCCTCCGGTAAAAACAACTACATCGGGCCCGCCCAAAGCAGCGGCATAAGCGCCAATGTATTTTTTTATACGGTAATGATACACATCGAGTGCTGTTTGTGCTTGTTCATTTCCGCTTGCTGCGGCCTTTTCAACCGCCCGGTAATCGGAAGAAACACCGGATAAACCCAACAACCCGCCTTCATTGTTTATAAGTTGCTGAATATCTCCGCATGACAAATTAAAATTTTCCTGAAGATTCAGAACCAACCCGGCATCGATATCACCGCTGCGGGTTCCCATCAGCAGACCTTCCACCGGTGTAAATCCCATGGAAGTATCTACAGATTTTCCGTTTTTTACAGCAGCCAGCGAAGCTCCGTTTCCGAGATGACAGGAAATTACTTTACTTTTTGAATAATCGAGCCCGGCCATTTCGCAAGCTTTTCGCGAAGCATATTTATGCGAAGTGCCGTGAAAACCATATTTACGAATCCGGTGTTTTTCATACCATTCCAGGGGCAATCCGTAAAGAAAAGCTTTTTCGGGCAATGTTGTGTGAAAAGCGGTATCGAAAACCCCGGCCTGCAAAACTTCCGGAACCGACTGATTGATTGCTTTTATACCTGCAATGTTTGGCGGATAATGCAGCGGTGCCAGCGAAACTGAGGCTTCCATTTTTTCAAGCAACGGTTTGGTTATCTCCACACAACCGGTTTCATCTTCTCCCCCGTGAATGAGCCGGTGCCCCACTGCATCGATATCCTCCAGTGAATTTAGACAGTTATTTTCAGGATGAACCAACTCCCCAAGTATTTCGTCGAGATTCTTTTGATACGTAAATCCTTCCCACGATTTTTCCTTCTGGTTTCCATCCGATTTAAACAGAAAACGGCTTTCTCCCTTGCTGTCTTTTTCTGCTTTGCCGTGGGCAATTAATTTTTCTTCAGGCATGCTGAAAAGCTGAAACTTAACGGACGAACTGCCGCAATTGATGATTAGTATATTCATAAGCTTTTTGTTTCTGATTTTTGTTTTTTGAAAAAAAGACAGGTCAAGCGGCATAAGTTAATAAAAAGTATATGAAATTAAGCAATTGAAGCCAAGTTTTAAGAAATCCAAACAGGTGTTATACAATATATTAAATTCGTTTCAAATTAGCATTTTTTTCTTTTATTTTAGAACCCTGTTTTTAATAAATTGATTCAATAAAATTAGTAACGTGCTCTGCGTTCATTTGCCATACGATTTCAATTGTAAAAACTTCGAATATTCTTGCGAAGCAATTATAACTACGAATAATTATAACCGGTTTTCAACGAGTCAAAAACGTTCATCGGGAATTTTTTAGTTGTAATTTTTCGCTGAATGCGAAAGAAATAAATATTACAATTCATTAATCATTTAAATTCTAAGCTATGGTAAATAAAATAACCAGTCTTGCTGAATATTTTCAAAAGTACCAGGAGAGTGTAGACAACCCGGAAGGTTTTTGGGAAAAAATTGCCGAAAACTATACCTGGCGTAAAAAATGGGACAAAGTCCTCGATTGGAAATTTGAAGGCGAAGGTGCGCCCGATGTAAACTGGTTCGTCAATGGTAAACTAAATATTACCGAAAACATTTTCGAACGAAACATGGAAACGCGGAAAGACCAGGTGGCAATCATTTGGGAACCAAACGATCCGAAAGAGCCGGAAATAAGACTTACTTATGGTGAACTTTTTGAAAAAGTAAAGAAATTTGCCAACGGCATGAAAAAGATGGGAGTTGAAAAAGGCGATCGCGTTGCGATATATCTGCCAATGGTTCCCGAGCTTGCAGTTGCGATGCTGGCCTGTGCCCGAATCTGTGCAATTCATTCCATTGTTTTTGCCGGCTT
>DATFJO010000445.1:0-3799 GCA_035269145.1 Tangfeifania sp.
GGAACGGGTTTACGACCGCATGAAGAGCGAGCGGATCCGTATTGCCGACAAATTCAGGTCGGAAGGCGAAGGCGAAGCCTCGAGGATTAACGGAGAAAAAGAACGCGAATTGAACCAGATACAGTCGGAAGCATACAAAGAAGCTGAAACAATAAAAGGTAGAGCCGACGCTGAAGCTGCCCGGATTTATGCCGACGCCTACAACAAATCGCGCAGCTCGCGGGAACTGTACAGCTTTATTAAAAGTATGGAAACCTTTCAAAGTACGTTCGATTCCACCACCACCGTTATTCTTTCAACCGACAGCGAACTGTACAAATACCTGAAAGGCATGGAATAATATATTCTCTTTGCTGACACGTATTTGGAATCTGAAAGCTACTTCGGCTCACATTGAAAATTAAGTGGATTGAAATTAATTGTTCGGAACAATTATCCCATTTTCAATGTGAGCCGCTTTTTTTTTATTATAAATCAAGACTAAAAAAAAGGGCAAAAAAAAATCCCGCGAAAAGCGGGATTAGATTATAACCGATTGTAAGCGTTATAAACTAAGCCAGTTTAACATTTACGGCATTTAATCCTTTTTTACCTTCTTCCAAATCGAATGTTACTTCATCATCCTCGCGGATACTGTCTTTTAACCCGGTTGAATGTACAAAATACTCTTTTGATGACTCGCTGTCTTTGATGAAACCAAATCCTTTGGCTTCATTGAAAAATTTTACTGTTCCTTTGTTCATTGTAATAAATTATTAATTGCGTGCAAGTTAGGCATATTTTCCAAATTTATGCAACTAAAACCGGAAAAATTTAAAATAAGTGTCACTTCTTTCCTGAATTCAAAGGCTGATTTGGGTGATAATAACTTTACATTTCCTGAATGGTTTTGCAAAATAAATTTCCGATATGTGAACTAACTCCACATTTTGTAGAATAATCGCACAAAAAATGCAGTAAAAATTCTTTAGATATGCATTTAAAGTGCTGTTTTGCAGCGGAAAAGAATTTGCCGGCTGTTGTTTTTAACCCCGGTACATTATTTGGCATCTAACAATGTAACATTCAGAATTATTTCTGGTTAAATTTTAAAAACAAGTTAGTTATGAAAAAAATGGTAAAAGTAATTGAAGTAATTGCAGCTTCCGATGAAAGCTTTGAAGATGCAGCAAAGATTGCAGTAGCCGAAGCATCAAAAACTGTAAAAAACATTAAGTCTGTCTTCATTAAAGAGATGAATGCAAATGTAGAGAACAACGAAATTGTTTCGTATGCGGTAAATGCAAAAATTTCTTTTGAACTCATGGAGAAATAACCGAACTGTTTACACATGAGCTAAAAAGCAAAAATATCCATCCCTTTTTACCGGGATGGATATTTTTTTCATCGGCTTCTTCTTTTAATTTATACATCTTGTTAACAAATGGAGGGCAATAAAAAACAATTTACGGCACAACTGGTTTCGCTGCAGGAAGTTTACAACAGCAGCCTGAAACTTGCAGAAAAAATTAAAGCTTCATCCATTCAGTTCGATGCGATAGTGAGCATTGCACGCGGCGGATTTCCTCCGGCTCGCTTCCTTTGCGATTTTCTGAATATAGAACGCCTTTATTCAGTACAGATAAAACATTATGCCCGCGGGGCAGAGCAGCAGGAAGAGGCTGAAGTCCTTAATAAAAGCCTGGGTGATATTGAAAACCGGAAAATCCTGCTTGCCGACGATGTGAACGACTCGGGCAAAAGCCTGAAAACCGCGCTTGAATTGCTGGAACCTGCCGCACTAATTAAAACTGCGGTGCTTCATGAAAAAGAGACCTCCGAAATTAAGGCCGATTTTGCAGGAGAAAGGTTCAGTGAATGGAAATGGTTTATTTATCCCTGGGCACGAACCGAAGATGTATTGGAATTTCTGAGCAGGGGAAACATGTTAAACAAGGGAATACGCCCGGCAATAAATTTTTTGAAAGAAAAATATGACCTGAAAATTGAAGAAGGTACATTGAGAGAAATTTTTCAGTTTAAACCGAATTACTTTTGATAGATAAATTCCATGAATTAACCCGAAATAATTGAAACCCTTTTGTTGAATGTTCTTAACTCTCAAATCCTGATTGCCTCATAAGCCATCCGCATGAGCATGACCGCCGGCAAAAGTAAGCTGGTATTTTAGACTGTGCAGGGCACAGGGTCAGGCGGTTATTATGCCAGCCGGGCAGCAATAACCGGAGGGTTTAATGCTACGAGAAACGTACGTGCAGGCCGCGATTTCAATTTCAGGATAACCGGCAAGTGCTAACCTGAATTCATTTTAAAAAAGAATCTGAAGTAAAATAATTTGCTCCGCTATTAATTAAACAGGTAAAAAAAGTAAATTTGAAGCCACATAGCAATGAACATTATACAGTTGCGGACTACATTTGAAGAAATTTTTAAAAATAAATAAACAGCAACTAGTCATTTAAATATTCAACAAAAAAATCAGATGCAAACAAAAAGACGGGATTTTTTAAAAAAGGCCGGACTGGCAACCGCAGGGCTAAGCCTTTTTCCAACTATTGTAAAAGCCTCTGCCCTGGGGCGTGACGGGAATGTACCTCCCAGCGACAGACTTACCATGATACTCATAGGTGCCGGTTCCATGGGCCGTGGAAATTTGGGAGAATTTCTAACGTTTAATGATATACAGGCTACTGCTGTTTGTGACATTGACGACAAACAAGCTGCCACCGCCAAAAAAATGATCGACGAAAAGTATGAAAACACCGATTGCCGGGTCTATAAAGATTACCGGGAAATTCTTGAAAAAGAGGATGCCGACACCGCCATTCTTGCACTTCCCGATCACTGGCATGCGCTGATTGGAGTAGCCACAGCAAACAAAAAAATCGATGTATACGGGGAGAAACCCCTGGCCCGCTCCATCGTTGAAAGCAGGGCCATTGTTGATGCCGCTCAAAAAAACAACATTGTCTGGCAAATGGGAAGCTGGCAACGCTCAGTGGAACATTTTCACCAGGCTGCCGAACTGGTGCGCAATGGCAGAATAGGAAAAGTGAACTTTGTTGAAGTGGGCTTGCCCGATGGCGGACACTACATTGGCAATCCCCCTGTTCAGGCGGTTCCTGAGGGAGCTGACTGGGACATGTGGCTCGGGCCGGCGCCCGAAGTGCCTTTCCGGGGAGTAATGCACTGGAACTGGCGCTGGATTATGGACTATTCAGGAGGTCAACTGACCGACTGGGCAGGACATCACATTGATATTGCCCACTGGGGGCTGGGGCTGGACGGAACAGGACCCGAAACCATTGAAGGTACGGGAAGACCCAATAACGATGGCATTTACAATGTGCCTGCTGTTTACGATTTTACCTGCAAATATGCCAATGGCCTCGAGATGCGGGTGGCCAACAAATCGCAAACCGAACACGGAATGGGAACTCTCTGGAAAGGGACCAACGGCTGGATACATGTACACAGGGGAGGAATACAAGCCTCGGATGATGCCATTCTTCAGGAAAAAATCGGAAAAGATGAGGTGCAACTTTATAAAAGTACCAACCACCGGCGAAATTTTGCCGATTGCGTAAAATCGAGGGAAAAAACCATTACTCCTGTTGAAACCGGTCATAGCTCCATAACAGTAGGTCTGCTCGGCGAAATTGCCATTATTACAGGACAGAAATTGCACTGGAATCCCGAAACGGAAAAGTTTACGGATAACAATCCTTATGCAACAAGCCTCCTGAAACGGCCCTACCGTCAACCATGGTCATTGTAAAAATCTGTAAAAAAGTCAAAA
>DATFJO010000446.1:0-3222 GCA_035269145.1 Tangfeifania sp.
GTGTCATACCTACAAACCAGCCGTCGGAGTGATTTTGAGTAGTTCCGGTTTTTCCCGCAAAATCACCACGAATTCCGTAAGTCGTTCGTATTCCGCGGCCGGTGCCTTCATTTACTGCCGATTCCATCATGCGGGTAACAATCTGGCAATTCACCGGATTCAGGTCGGTCAGTTTTCCTGCAGGCTGCTGAAATTCTTCAAGCACTTCCCCCCGGCTGTTCGAGATGGAAACCAGGTAATAAGGTTCCACCTGCATGCCACGGTTTATCATGGTTGCATAAGCGTAAAGCAAATCTTTCAAGCTTATTGAAGCCACACCCAGCGCAAGTGAGGGCACTCTTGGCAGATCGGCTTCCAGCCCCAAATCGCGGGCAGTTTCCACCACATTATTGATGCCTGTTTGCATCAAAACATCCACGGCAATGGTATTTACCGATTCGGTGAGCGCTCCTTCAAGGGTATAAAAACCCGTGTAGTCGCCGTGCGAATTGGATGGCGACCAATTGTCATACGCTTCGTATACTTTCTTTTCGTTGGGGTAATATTCAAACGGGCTGATGCCATTTTCAAGGGCAGCGAGGTACACAAACGGTTTAAATGTGGACCCTGTTTGCCGTTCAGACTTTACATGATCGTATTGGAAAAACCGGAAATCGATGCCGCCTACCCATGCTTTTAGAGCACCCGATGAAGGTTCCATGGCAAGAAACCCGGAATTCAGAAAACGGAGGTAATGTTTAATCGAATCGAGAGGAGTGGTTTCCACCACTTTCAGTCCGTCCCAGGTAAAAAGCCGGGTGGTAATTTGCTGATTGAATGCTTCATCTATCTGTTCTTCAGAATATCCTTTTGTTTTCAGGCTTTTATAACGGTCGGAACGGTGAATTGCCCGTTCAAGAATACCGGGATTTCTTCTCCATGGATCGGAATCCTTCCAGTGATTATTAAATACATTCTGCAGATTTTCCATGTATTCTGTTACTGACTGGCGGGCAAAATACTGGTAATCGTAATTAATTGTGGTGCTGATTTTTAATCCGTCGGTGTATAAATTATAAGGTTCTCCTTCTTCATTTGTATGGTTGGCGCACCATTCCAGCAATTCCGGTTTCAGCATTTCCACAAAATAAGCAGCAGGGCCTTCGTTGTATGAAATCCGCCGGTAGTTTATTTCCAGTGGAAGATCCATAATTGAATCGCCTGCTGATTCGGAGAGGTATTCATTTTTTACCATTTGCGAAATAACGACGTCGCGCCGTTGTTTCGAATTTTCGGGATTCATTCGCGGATTATAGCGGTTGTTTGCCTGCAGCATTCCTATTAAAACGGCTGCCTCTTCCACTGTTAGTTCTCCGGGTTTTTTGCTGAAAAAACGTTCTGCCGCCAGTTCAATTCCGAATATATTTTCGCTAAACGAAACGGTGTTTAAATAGAGCGTCAAAATCTCTTCCTTGCTGTAAATTCGCTCTAACCGGTAAGCAATAATGGCTTCGCGCAGTTTGTTTACCGGCATCGAAATAATTCCCAAATCATTCCGCGGGAAAAGATTTTTGGCAATTTGCTGGCTAATAGTACTCCCTCCGCCGGCACTTCGGTCCTGTAAAATTATCGATTTCACAAAAACCCGCATTAATGCAATTTCGTCAATTCCCCGGTGCTCGTAAAACCGGGCATCTTCAGTGGCAATGAGTGCGTCTATAACATTGGGTGAAACTTCTTCAAACTGCACATTGCTGCGGTTTTCAACATAATATCGTCCCAGTAATTTCCCGTCTTCAGAAAAAACCTCGGAAGCCTGCGGATTGGCAATTACTTTTAACTGTCGGGTGGATGGAACATGACCCGTAAATCCGAAATACACCGCCATAAAGAAAAGCGCAAAAAGGATGAATCCGACAATAAATGCTTTTAGCAAAAACATCATCACCCGCCGGGTTGTGCTTTGTTTTTGTTTTCTTTTTCCCCGCCTGGCTGATTTTCGTTTTGGGGCTCTTGTATTTTTTGATTTTTTGGATGGCATCTTTTCTGTTTAAACTGCAAATTTAAACAATTAAAACGAACAGTTGATTCCTGTATTTTCCAAAGTGTGTTATTTCATCCCAATCGCTGTCAAAGTTTTACATTTTTAAATAGATTTGTTAGTTGGAATCAGTAAAACTAAATTTAACACGATGAAAAAAGCATTCCGGGTGCTTGCCCGCATGATTCTCTGGCTGGGAGGTCTTTTATTATTTGCCTTTTTATTTTTTCAATTGTATTATTTCATTCTGAACACAAAAGCAAAAAGGCAACTTGCTGAAGTTGAGGTAATAGAAGCGGATGGATTTCGATTCAGGGATCTGAATAAAAACGGAGAACTGGATGTTTACGAAGACAGCCGGGGAAAAGTTGAAGAACGGGTAAATGACATTTTAGGGCAGATGACACTGGAAGAGAAAGTTGGCATGATGTGGCATCCGCCAATAGGAGTGGGTGTTGAAGGTGAAGTTTTGGGAAAAATGGATCCGTCGGCATTGAATATGGTTTCAGCATGGGATGTCATTGTTAATAAAAAAATCAATCATTACAATTTGTTTTCAATTCCCGATTCAAAAAACCTGGCAAAATGGTACAATGAAGTCCAGGAAATTGCATCACAAACACGGCTGGGTATTCCCGTAACCATTAGTTCCGATCCACGACACGGAATTAATAATTTTATCGGCTCCGATTTGCTGGGCAGCGATTTTTCGAAATGGCCCGAACCTATTGGCCTGGCAGCAACTTTCGACTCTGCGCTGGTGGCAGAATTTGGCCGGATTGCCAACCAGGAATACCGGGCAGTCGGCATCCGGACGGCGCTTCATCCAATGGCCGATTTGGCTACCGAGCCTCGCTGGGCCCGTGTGAACGGAACTTTTGGCGAAGACGCTCACCTGGCAGCAAAACTCACCGCAGCTTATATTTTTGGGTTCCAGGGCAAAGAATTCGGGACCGAAAGTGTGGCCTGCATGACGAAACACTGGCCGGGTGGCGGTCCGCAGGAAGACGGTGAAGATGCCCATTTTAGTTACGGTGCCGGTCAGACATACCCCGGGGATAATTTTCAGTATCACCTCATTCCTTTCGAAGCGGCACTGGAAGCCGGAACTGCAATGATGATGCCTTACTACGGAGTTCCAACGGGTCAAACGTCCGAAGATGTGGGAATGAGTTTTAACCGCGAGATAATTACCGATTTAC
>DATFJO010000447.1:0-2960 GCA_035269145.1 Tangfeifania sp.
CTGATATCGTCTTTTTCGAATGTGCGCGCCCAGCCAAAAGCGTGGTTGCCTGAATCCATCAAGTACACATCGGTTTTTTCAGCCCGGGCCGTAACAGGTTGGTAAGGCAGGTTGGCAAAATCGATGTCGGAAACAAAATTAGCGAGGTATTGCAGATGCCGCCAGTCCTGCTTGTTTAAATGGGGATACTGCCACCACACCGGAATTCCTGCCAGTCCGTTCGACAGCGAGGCCCAGATTGCATTGTGGTAGGTAATGTGGTATTCTTCGCGGTCGCTTTCAAAATAAGCCAAATCGGCGCCTGCTTCACCGAATATGGCCGGTTTTTCAAACCTGTTCCAGAATCGCTGGGTTGCCCATGCATAGTTGTACATGGCGCTTCTCAGCGAGTCCTCCGGGTATTTGAGCGGCCAGCCCTGTTCCGGGTAAAAATGGATGTTGGGAACATCGATTATTTTATGCAGTTCTTCGCGGTACTGGTCGAACCCTCCACTGAAGGAGGCTGTCATCGGGTGCCCGTAAGGATCATTTTCGGTGAAATATTTTTGAGCTTTCCTGACCCACTCGTATGCTTCCTCGTGCCGTCCCTGCGCCCAGCCATCGGTGCCGTTCATTTCGTTTATCAGTTCCCAGATTCCCCAACTGCGACTGTGCGCGTACCGTGCAATCAGGTAGCGGTATTTCTTTTTCTGGTGTTCCCATACCAGTGAATCGCTGTAAACATCGGCCACATCGATGAGCTGGTTGTAGGGATTTTTGTCCCATTCCGCGGCCCAAACAGTTTCCGAAAACAAATCGTGCGGCCAGATGGCGTACATCAGTTTGATGTCATCTTTCTCCAGAATTTTTAAAAGTGAATCAATTCGTCCCAGTTTTTCCTGATTGTACTTTCCCAGTTCCTCTTCAATAATTCCGTTTCCGTTTACAAAACCTCCGTACCCAATGTCCCAGATGGCAAACAGGTTGGCATCGTATTTTGCAAAAGTTTCAAAACGCTCCTGGTCGTTCCTCCAGGGAGAGTATACGCCCACCGGATAATACGAAGTTCCGTCATCGTGCTGGAAATAGTGCGGATTACTCTCAGATGGTTTTATCCAGCCATTGTGTTCCGATTCCACCGCCCGAAAAGAGCCATATTCTGATGCTCCGGTTTTGTTTGCATTGTACACAAATAGTCGGTAATTGTAAACGCCTGTTTCATTGGGTGAAAAGCGCAGTTTCCATTGATCAGCGCCGTTAAAATCATCATAAAAACCATTAATCCGCAATGTTTTTCCTGAAGGAGCAGTGAAAATAGCATACACATCAATTTCTTCCGGATTGTATGGGTTCTCATATTTTACATTTTTCAGTTCGATGTTTACTTCAAATTTCTCATATTTTTTAACAGTTGAAGTATTTGTTTGTAAAACAGAAATTTCGGGTTGAATAATTTCTGAGACCTGCGAAAATGTTGGAAAAGTAAACAGTGCAGAAATTAAAAACAGGAACATTTTTCTTTGGGAAGGTGAAGAATTATTCATTTTTATAAGTGAATCTTTTGTTGTTTTAATTTGAATCCATGTTATTATCAGGCACCAGAATTATTTTGTTCAGGCCGGGCTCTTTGTTGTAAAGCCGGTTGAACCAGTCGGCTCCTTTTGAAAGCGGAGCAACTGCGGAAATCATTTTCTGAACCTCTACTTTTTTGGCAGCAAGCAAATCGAGCACCAATTCGTATTCACCATTAATGGCACAACTCCCCTGTACTTTTATTTCCTGCGTCACAATTTTTTGCAAGGGAAACTGAATTTCAGGCGAGAGGTTTCCGACCAAAACTACTGTCCCGCCTTTTCGAATGGAATTAACCGCGGTGTTGACAGAATCGGTAATTCCCACCACTTCAAACGACAAATCGGCTCCACGTTTTGCTGTTAATTTTTTTATTTGGTCAGATAGATTTGCTTCTTTTGAATTAAACGTATAATCTGCGCCGAATTCCCGAGCAAGTTCAAGTTTTTGAGTATCGATATCAATTGCAATTACCGGATTGGCACCAAAAATTTTCAGCAGTTTCACCACAAAAGTGCCTACCATTCCGCTGCCTACGACAACGGCACTGTTGCCGGGTTTTAAACCCGAAACATTTATTGCATGGGCTGCCACAGCAATTGGTTCAACCATGGCTGCTTCGTTGAATGAAACACCGTCAGGAATTTTATGCAGGATGTGTTGCGGTACTGCCACCAAATCGGCAAAAGCACCGTGCCGCTTGAATTCTTTGGGCGAAACGCCCATCACCTGACGGTTGTCGCTGAGGTTGTAGCGGCCTTTCAATGTGTACCAGTCGTTTAAAGGGTAAACTGTTGAATCAAAGGTTACCCGGTCATTTTTTTTCCATCCGGTCACCTCGTCTCCGATTTCTGTAATTACTCCCGACGCTTCATGGCCCATAATCAGCGGAGGTTGACGTCGTCCGGTGCTTCCATCCATTCCGTGCACATCGCTGCCACAAATTCCGCAGGCTTTTACTTTTATTAGTACTTCGTCGGATTTTATTTCAGGCTCAGGAAAATCGCGGTAATTCAGTTGTTTGTATTCATCAAGAACAAGTGCTTTCATTTTATCGGTATTTTACAACAAAGATCAATTTTCTGCTGAATAATTCAAAAAAAGGAGCACCGCAAAGTACTCCTTTCATAATAATTGTTAAACAGCATTTATAGTTTAACAGACGCAGAAACATTTTTTGCTTTTCGTGATTCGAAATTAACAGTTATTTCTCCTTTTCCTTCAATCAGAAACTGAAATTCCTCCATTCCGTACCCAGGCAAAGAAAGGAACTGAATTTCAGGTTTTTTATCCTTGTACGAAACCTCGTCGAGGCGAAGGTTGGTGATATTTCCACCGGCTACTACTTTTCCACCTGAAATTTTCAGCATGTCGTTTGGATACAGCTTGTTTTTTTCGGCGTGTGCCGT
>DATFJO010000448.1:0-7643 GCA_035269145.1 Tangfeifania sp.
CCTATTGCTTTTTCCTGATTTTATTTTTCAGAAAAACTTATAAAATTCATGGCCATCGTTTTTTACTTGCGGGAATTCCGCTGAGCATCCTGATTTTGGCTGCTGATTTTTATGAAAATATTCTGCTGCTTGAAATTACAGACACTTATTCAAAAAACGGAATTGTTGCTGGTCTGCTTCCAATACTTGATAAATTGCACATTGCAACGTGGATAAAATGGGGAGGACTTGCAGTGGCCTTTTCCCTGCTGTTTTTCACACTGATCAAAGGAAAAATCCTTTCAAAAATAGTAGCAGTTTTTTGCCTGTTGCCCATTATTGAAGTCATTCTGCTCTGGACTACATCCTTATTTTCTGTTTCTGATTTTACGCTATCGGTGTTTGCAGTTTTCACGGTTTTATTTGTTTACTCATTTGCTTTCAAAAAGAAAATAAAAAAGCCGCAGGATAGTAATTACTGACTCCTGCGGCTAAATTTCCCTGTGAAATAATTTGCTATTCGATTTTTACTTTGTCGCCTGTTAACCTGATTTTTTCAGAAACAGTTACAGCACCTTTTTTCCCTGGCTGCCCGCCACCCACAAAAACGGTGAAATTGCCGGGTTCAATCATCCTTTCATCATTTTTGTCAATCATTGAAAACTGACGTGGAGTTAATTCAAATTCCACAGTTTTTGTTTCGCCAGGCTGCAAATGAATCCTGTTAAAACCTTCGAGCTGAACAATCGGACGGGGAGTTGATGCTTTTTCATCACTCAGATACAACTGCACCACTTCATCGCCTTCCACATCGCCGGTATTGGTTACATTCACTTTCACTTTTACAGGCTCGCCGGCTTTTGTTTCAGAAGGAAATTCCAGCGCATCGTATTCAAAAGTAGTGTAACTCAATCCGTAACCAAACGGATAAAGCGGTTCTTTGTTGAAATACCGGTAAGTGCGGCCCTCCATGTCGTATTCTTCAAACGGCGGCAACTGGTCTACCGATTTGTAGTAAGTTACCGGCAAACGTCCTGCCGGGTTGTAATCGCCAAAAAGTACATCGGCCACAGCATGACCGCCTTCCTGGCCAGGATAACCCGCAGAAACAATCGCATCGAGGTTTTCATCGGCCCAGTTTATTGCAAGTGCACTTCCGTTCAGCAGTACCAGAACAACTGGTTTTCCGGTGGCTTCAACAGCTTTCATCAGTTCGCGTTGTGTTTTTGGAAGTTTCAAATGAGTTCGGTCACCGCCGGCAAAACCATCCACGTCGATGTCCATTTCCTCACCTTCCAACCGCTGCGAAAGTCCCAGAACCAAAACCACTGCATCGGCTTTTTCAGCCAATTCAACTGCCTCTGTCTGCATATCCGGATTTGGCATTGCCCACAGCAAACGTGCGTCGCCATCGCCATACCAGTTTTTGTATTCGTACACAAACTTGTATTTTTTCCCGGCTTCCAGTTCCACAGTTTCTTCGTGGTGGAAAGCATGATGCTCAGTATTGTGGCTCAAAATCTTTTCACCCTCCAGCCAGACATCTAACGTTGGCATTCCCCAGCATCCCAAACTATATGTTCCCGATACCGGAGGTACGATATAACCAGTCCACCTGATGCTGAAATCGTCGGCAGGAAGTGTAGGAACAGGAGTATGCGATTCCCAGTAAAAATCAATGTTATCATCAACACGGGTAAAAACCGGTTCGCCTTCCAAATCTGAATTGTCGAAATATTCTCCTGAAACTCCCTGTTCTCCATTTTCTGTCATTAAGTATTTTTTCGGAATGGGATGCAAATTTGAAACTCCTTCTGCCAGATGTGAACCTTCGGCAAACAGAATTTCCGTGTTGTTTAATTTCTTTATGAGACCTTCCAAAACTGTCACCGGACTTTTGGGAATTCCGTTGTAATTTCCAAGCAATGCTTCCCAGTTATCGGCATTCGGGCCAATTACAGCCAGTTTTTGAATATCTTTTGAAAACGGCAAGGTGTTATTCGCATTTTTTAGCAGAACAATGCTCTTTTGTGCAGCTTCCAGGGCAAGTTCTGCATTTTCTTCAGATGCATTTTCAGTAAACGGAATCTGTGCAAAAGGAACATCTTCATTGTCATCGAACATTCCCAATTTAAAACGTGCGGTAAACAGGCGTTTCACAGCTTTATCAATCTCCTCTTCATTAATGAGTCCGCGTTTAACAGCTTCGGTAAGATGCGGATAAGAACTTCCGCAATTCAAATCGGTACCGTTCTTAACAGCCACTGCGGAGGCTTCCGCTGCATCGGCAGAATAATCCTGGTACTTGTAGAAATCGGAAATGGCCCAGCAGTCGGAAACCACATAACCATCAAACCCCCAGTCATCACGAAGAATACTGTTAAGCATGGGGTTTGCACAGCAGGGATAATCCCTGAACTGATTATAAGCGCACATTACGGAATATACATCACCGCTTACCACCAGTTCGCGAAACGCAGGCAGGTAAGTCTCCCGCAAATCACGCTCACTCACCAGCGCATTGAATTCGTGGCGCAGAGGTTCAGGCCCTGAATGTACGGCATAATGTTTGGCAGTAGCTACTGTTTTCAGGTATTCAGGATGATCCCCCTGCATTCCTTTTACAAACTGTTTTCCGAGTTGACCCGTCAGGAATGGATCCTCGCCGTAAGTTTCGTGTCCCCTGCCCCATCTCGGGTCACGAAAAATATTGATGTTGGGCGACCAGAAAGTCAGTCCCTGATAAATTCCGCGCATTCCACGACGAACAAATTCATGGTGTTTGGCACGTGCTTCATCCGAAATGGTAGTTGCCACGCGGTACATCAAATCGTTATCCCACGAGCCTGCAATGGTAATCGACTGCGGAAAAACCGTAGCATAACCGGCACGCGCCACGCCATGCAAACTTTCGTTCCACCAGTTGTATTCCGGCACTCCCAGGCGGGGAATGGCCGGAGATGTATAAACCATCTGGCCTATTTTCTCGTCGACTGTCATTTGAGAAACCAAAATATCTACCCGTTCATCCACAGGCAGATTGGTGTTTAAATACTCAAAATTAGTGAATTGCGCAGATGCAACAACACTCACTAAAATCATCATAAAATTCAAAAATAATTTTCTCATCGGTTATTTAAAATTTATGTTCTACTGTTCTGTTCTGGTATGGTAAAAATAGTATTTTGTTCGTATTATTTGCAAAAATTTAGCGTATTTTGCTGTTCAGCTATTGGATTAATATGACAAGCATTACAAAAAAATATTTCAAAGAATACCGGAATTTGAGAGATGAAATTAATTCGGTAGTTAAAATTCTCGAAAAGGAACACGAATCACACATGAAATGCAAAGCCGGGTGCGACCTGTGCTGCATGGATTACGGGATTCTGCCGGTAGAGTTTTTTTCGATTTTGGAAGAACTGAAATCCGGCGAGTTTCGAAAAAAATCGTTGACAGAAACTCCTAATGATGAAACTTCCTGCGTGTTTCTGCAAAATCATGTTTGCGCCATTTACAAATCACGCCCCGCAATTTGCCGTACTCACGGGTTGCCGCTGCTGTTTACCAACGAAGACGGAGAATGGCAGTTGTCGGCCTGCGAATTGAATTTCACGCAATTCAATTTTGAAAAATTTACCACCGAAAATACGTATCCACAAGATAAATACAACAGCAAACTTTTTCTTTTAAACCGCGATTTTATTGCTGAATATAAAGAAGAAATCTTTGAAGAATTTGATTTGATTCCACTGAAAAAACTGGCTGAATACCTATAAAATCATACAATATGGATTCACTATTGTTATTTAATTTGAAAGACAAAACTGCCCTGATAACTGGTTCAGGAAGTGGCATTGGGTTGGCACTGGCAGAAGGACTGGCAGGTGCCGGAGCAAAAATTATTTTGAACGGCAGAAACGAAGAAAAACTGAATGCTGCCACCCAAAAACTCGAAAGCCAGGGAGCCAAAGTTTTCAAACTCGTTTTTGACGTAACCGATTCACAATCAGCAAATAAAGAGATTCAACGATTTGAAAGCAAACAAGGTCCCATCGATATTTTAATCAATAACGCCGGAATAAACATTCGCGGCCCGTTTGCTGATTTTGACGAAGCTGAGTGGAAAAAAGTACTGGATATCAATATAAACGGGGCAATGATTGTTTCGCAGGCATTGGCGCCGTTTATGCTGAAACGAAAGGCAGGCAAAATAATCAATATCTGCTCCATGCAAAGCGAACTGGGACGACCTTCGATTGTGCCCTACACCGTTTCGAAAGGTGGAATAAAAATGCTTACAAAAGCGCTTGCCACAGAATGGGGTGGCCATAACATCCAGGTAAACGGAATTGGCCCCGGCTATTTTGCTACGGAACTCACCCAGCCGTTAAGAGATGATCCGGAGTTCGATAAATGGTTATGCAACCGGACACCCGCAGGGAGATGGGGAGATGTAAATGAATTAATTGGTGCCGCCGTATTTCTCTCATCAGAAGCGAGTAATTATGTAAACGGACATATTTTAAACGTCGACGGCGGCTTGCTGGCAAGTGTATGAACTTTTAATTTCTCCGTCCGTTTTCATTAAAAGAAATTTTATCATGAAAAAAACAATTTTTCTATTACTTGCTGTTACACTGTTTGGAAGCTTAATGGCACAAACCGAAGAAAAAATGACTGACAATTCAAACAAACTGGCTGTTTTATGGACCAGCGGCGACCCGGATGTTGCCGAAAAAATGGGATTCATGTACACTTACAATGCAAAAAAGCAGGGATGGTTCGACGAGGTGGTACTCATTATTTGGGGGCCTTCAGCAAAACTACTTTCTGAAAATAAAATGTTGCAGGATTACGTCAAAAAAATGCAAAAAGCCGGCGTTGTAGTGGAAGCTTGTATGGCCTGCGCCAGGATGTATGAAGTAGATGATGATTTGGCTGAAATGGGAATCGATGTCAAAGGAATGGGGATTCCGCTGAGCAACTACCTGAAAGAAGGCTGGAGCACAATCAGCATTTAAAAAATACAAAAAAAAGCAGGCTTGAAAAAACCTGCTTTTTTCAATTATGATGGTTTCAATTTAATATTCGTCCTCGTTAAAGAAGAAATCATCTTTGCTGGGATAATCCGGCCAGATATCTTCGATACTTTCATAAACTTCACCTTCATCTTCAATTTCCTGCAAGTTTTCAATTACTTCCAGGGGTGCACCCGAACGAATTGCATAATCTATCAATTCGTCTTTTGACGCTGGCCAGGGCGCATCTTCCAGCTTCGAAGCTAACTCAAGAGTCCAATACATCTTAATGAATTTAAGCGGTTCAACTCGTTTTTTACATTGCCGCGAATATAATAAAAAAAGATTACGAACTGCGGCAGGTACGATTATTTTTACGATTGTTTCCAGTGCATTTCTCCCAAACCGCTGTCAGCAGTAAGTTTGCGGGCAAAAACAAAAAAGAAATCCGATAACCGGTTAATGTATTTTATGAGTTCGGGCTGAACGGTATTTTGCTCTGCGAACTCCAGAATACGCCGCTCTGCCCTCCGGCAAACTGTGCGGGCAACATGGCATTGCGAGGCAGCCGGCTTCCCTCCGGGCAAAATAAACCGGGTAAGCTCAGGCAAATTTTCTTCAAATTGGTCAATGGCTTTTTCAAGAAACAGTATGTCGTCGTTTTTAATTGAAAGTTCTGCTGTAATTTCATCTCCTTTCTTATCGGAAGCAAGCCGCGAACCAATGTTAAAAAGTTTATTCTGAATTTCTACCAAAATATTTTTATCCTCTTCGTGCAAATCAAACGATCGAATTACCCCGATAACTGCATTTAATTCGTCCACTGTGCCGTAAGCCTCGAGCCGCACATCGTATTTTTTCACCCGTGTTCCACCTACCAGTCCGGTAGTTCCGTCATCTCCTGTCTTTGTATATATCTTAAAATCTTTTCCCATTAATACACCGGATTCGAATTAATAATATCTGATTCTACTTCTCCGTCTTTTAGTTTAACAATCCTGTGGGCATGTTGTGCGATGTCTTCTTCGTGGGTAACCATCACAAGAGTATTTCCCTTGCGGTGAATATCGGCGAAAAGCTTCATTATTTCTTCCGAAATTTTTGAATCGAGGTTTCCTGTGGGCTCATCGGCCAGTAAAATCGATGGATTGTTTACAAGCGCTCTTGCAATTGCAACCCGCTGACGCTGCCCGCCCGACAATTCGTTGGGCTTATGTTCCATGCGGTCAGACAACCCCACGTCAGTAAGTGTAGCAGTGGCCCGGCTTTTCCGTTCGTTTTTACGTATTCCTGAATATACCATCGGCAGCATCACATTTTCGAGTGCCGAATTGCGGGGAAGCAAATTAAAAACCTGGAATATAAAGCCAATTTCCTCATTTCTGATTTCGGCAAGCTGATTGTCGGAAAGACTGCTTACGTCCCGTTTATTCAAAACATATTTCCCGCTCGAAGGTGTGTCGAGGCAACCAACAATGTTCATCAGTGTTGATTTTCCGGAGCCGGAAGCTCCCATAATCGCAACATATTCTCCACGGTAAATATCGAGAGAAACTTCACGCAAAGCATGTACAACCTGGGTACCTACTTTGTAATTTTTAGAAATGGATTCTAAATGGATAATTTTTTCTTTCATGAAAAAGGTTTAATCATTGGTAGCTGAATAATTAAATTTATTACAGCCTGAATACAGCAAAAACCGTGTCAAAAATAAAAAAACAACCTGTTAAATTTCGAATCTTTTCTTTTTTCTTTTAAACCCCTGTTCTGATTTTAGGTCAAAACAATTAAAACCAAAAAACTACGATTATGAAAAGCAATCTTTCTTTCGTCTTATTTTTTACACTGATTTTATTTTTCTCCGCTGAATTTTCAATTGCACAGGATGCAGCCACAAATTACTGGCCACAGTGGCGCGGGCCGCTGGGAACCGGCGCTGCCATAAAAGGAAATCCGCCTGTTCAGATTGGCGAAAATAAAAACCTGAAATGGAAAACAAACATTCCGGGACTTGGTCATTCCACACCCATTGTGTGGGAAGACAAAATTATTTTGCAGACTGCTGTTGAAACAAACGAAGTTGCGCCTGAAGCTCCTGAAGGTGCCGGCGCAGGCAGCCGGATGGCACCCAATCAAACCGATAAAATTCATGAATTTTATGTTCTCGCGGTCGACCGCAATACCGGAAAAGTTTTGTGGAAAACAATGACAACACGCGAATGGCCACAGGAGAACACCCACGAACTTGGAAGCTGGGCTTCCAACTCACCCTGCACCGACGGCGAAATGATTTATGCCTATTTTGGCTCACGCGGTTTATATTGCCTCGATTTTGACGGAAATATTAAATGGAAAAAAGATTTCGGACAAATGCAAAAACACATGAGCTTTGGCGAAGGAAGCTCGCCCTATGTTCATGGCGACAAAATTTTTGTTTTGTGGGATCACGAAGGTGACTCCTACCTCTATGCACTCGATAAAAAAACAGGGAATATCGACTGGCAGGTTGCACGTGATGTAAATACATCGTGGTCTTCTCCTATGGTAGTAAATGTGGACGGGCGCCTGCAGGTAATTACAGCCGCTACCGACAACATTACTGCCTACGATTTTGAAACCGGAGAAATCATCTGGACATCTTCC
>DATFJO010000449.1:0-6528 GCA_035269145.1 Tangfeifania sp.
CGCGTGATTTTTCAAGTGGCTGACGGCTATCGGCTCCGCAAACCAGCACCAAAACCGGAGCGCCAACTGCTGCCGACTGCTCAATTGCAAACAGGTTGTCATCGATGGCTGTCTGTCGTTTTTCAGCTTCCACGGAAGGAAAAAACCCGCCACGGGCAACGCCGGCAACATTCAAATTGTTGTCATCCAGAATTTTTTTGCAGTCCCTCAGATTTTGTCCCTCCAGTACATTTCGCCAGATGGTGATTCCCTGAATTCCGGCTGCGTGGTAATTTTCCACACACTCCTGCAAACTCAAGGGTTTTGTAGTCATAGTGTGAATACACAATTTTGAAAAGTCGTTTAATTTCGTTTTCATTTTATTCGGTTTAGCTTTTCGGGATTTTGCCGGTTGTCAAATAAAGAAACTAACTGAACATTATAATTTTTTATGTGATAGTAGATTGTTACCTGTTTTGTAAGGACAGATCTTCTAAGATTTTTATGATTTGCGCTTTTAGGAAATATATATGGATTATTCTGTATTCTTTCTAATTGGCGGTCAAGTAATGTGGCAAATTTTTTAATTTCTTTTGGTGTCCAGTTATCCTCCAGATATGATAAAATATTTTTGAGATTGGATAAAGCCTCGTCGGACCATACAATTTTATAAGTATTTTCCATAAATATCTCTGGCGGTATTGTGAGAATGAACTCTTCCTTCTTCCAAATCTTTTAATCCTCTGTTAATGGATTCCATTTCATCTTCTTTCAACTGAGCCCTCCAATCTTTCGATTGCGTGTAGCTGTTTTTTATTTCGCAAAGCTTATTTATCACTGAAGTATCATTTAGATCTGAAATCCATTGAATTAAGTCTAGTTTTTCTGCATGAATATTCATAATACTTTGTTTTTAACAAATTTAATTAATCTCTTTTTTATAACCTGCAATCATTTTAAAGTTTTTATTCTTCGAGCAGCTTTCCAAAAAAAGTGTAATAACATTCACTATTGATGATTCGCTGCAAATACAGGGCTGCCTCACGTGCATGGTAATCTCCCCACATCGACGACTCGCCGCATGCAATTTTTTGCCCTTTCGGAACATTGTCCCAGCCATTGGGCTGGTGATAAATGCTGTGCAAAATCAATCCCTGGTGCGCCGGATCAGTACTTAGGTAAGGATAATCCAGCAATGAATTCATTACCGTTAAACCGGCCTGCCAGTATTTGTTGCCTTCTTCCGTTTCTCCTTTTTGCTGAAGGTATTTTCCCAGGCGGAGCAGTCCCTGCACCCCAATTGCCGCAGCCGAGCTGTCTACCGGTTCCCAGGCGTTGAATGGATCGGCAGGCTTGCCGAGGTAATCCCCAAGTTTGTGAAGGTTCGGGGCGCCGGTATCCCAGTAAGGAATGCCGTCGACTGGTGTATTCCCGATATAAAAATCGCAGGTTGCGCGGGCAGCTTTCAGCATCATCTTTTCGATTTCAGGTTTACCACCAACTTCTTTTAAATCATTTTCAGGAATATTTTGGAGAAGTTCCAGTTCTTCGGGAAAACCGACCATTGCCCATGCCAGTCCGCGGGTCCAGGTGGAAAAGCCGGTATAACCCTGTTGCGTATTCGGACAACGGAAATTGCCGTCGTTTGTATTGAAGATGCTTTCGTGTGCTGTTCTTCCCCAAACATCGAAACTATCGCGGCCTTCGCCATAAAACACTGAATAATCGGCAGTGGACTGAATGTGTTGGATTCCCCGTTTCAGCAGCGAAATATTTTCATCGCCTTCACCCATTAATTCGTGCCCGAGCAAATGGGCGGCCATCAAAATTCGCACCGAACGAATGGTATCGACAAACAGCGAGTGCGGCCCGTTGAAAGAATAGATGAATCCGCCATTCTTTGTTTTCGTCCAGCGGCTGGCCTGCACCGCGCCGGATGTTTTCACGGCCAGTTCATAAAAATTTTTCTCCCATTCATTAAACTGAATTTTTCCTTCATTCATCAGCCGAAGCAAATTTCCGTAGGTGCTCAGGTTATTAAATCCATGGTCGTGTACTCCAATGTGACTAATATGCGGTGCCATTTTTTCAACCGTGTTTTTCCGGCCATTTTCAAGAAAATAGTTTTCAGCGGTGGCATCGAACTGCAAAATGGATGAGCCATACTGAAATCCCTGTGTCCACTCGGTCCAGCCGCGGGTGGTGTATTTCCCGTCGACGGTAAAAACCGGAGAACCTTTTGAAGGATCGTAGCTTTTTTCAATCAGTCTGATTTTCTCGCCCGAAAGTTCCCAAAAGAGTTCGAGTTTCTTTTTCAGGTCTTCGGGTTGAAGTTGAAAGTCGATGTTTAGCATTCGTTTAGTTTTTTAATCAGTGTGAAAGATAAAAAAAAGTCGTTTCAATCGGCTGTTTTACTTTCAGAAATCGCAAATGTTAGCTTTTGGTTATGGTCTTTGCTGAACCTCATCGAAATGTTTTTTGTTTGGTGAACAAGAAATAACCGATGATTTTAAATGTTTGTTAAAATTTTTGAAACTGTTTTTTTATGAGAAAACTATTATTTGTTTTAATCGTCCTTTTGGGTAAAAGTGGATTCAGTCAGGAAATTCCTGTGAAATTTGAAATTGATAATTTAAGAAACGATAATGGCAATGTGATTGTATCGGTTTATAAGGATGCAAAAAGTTTTGACGAGGGAATTCCTGAATTCCGCAAAACCATTAACAAGAAGGAGAATATGGAAAACGGTTCTTTTAAAGCTCAGGTTTTATTACCTCCCGGTGTTTACGGACTGGTTTTTTTAGATGATGAGAACAACGACGGAGCAATGAATAACAGTTTTATTGGTGTTCCGAAGGAAGGTTTTGGATTTTCAAATTTTTATCTGCCAGGATTTAAAAAACCAAAATTCTCCGATTTTTCTTTTACCCTCACTGAAAATACCGAAACAATGCAGGTGAAATTAAGATACCTGTAGTTCGTATATTTTTTCTCAGAATAGAACAATTTTCTTTTTACTGAACGTGGAGAGAAAGAGCAAGTTTGTAAATTTGTTTCTGTAAAATTTTCAAATTATGAAAAATCTAACGTCACTGTTACCGGTATTTAGATTATCTGTGGTCTTAGGTACATTTTTGTTTTTGGTTGCCGGTTCAAAAGCCCAGAATCTTGATGTTGCTTATGTACCCACCCCCGGTTTTGTAGTTGAAAGGATGCTGGATATGGCAGATGTCGGACCCGGAGATTATGTCATCGATTTGGGATGTGGCGATGGACGCATTGTTATTGCTGCTGCAAAACGGGGAGCGTTTGGTCATGGTGTAGATTTGGACCCCCAGCGGATTAAGGAAGCCCGCAAAAATGCCAAAAGAGCTGGCGTGGCTGATAGTGTTGTTTTTGAAGTTGGGAACATTTATGAAACTGATTTCAGCCGGGCCAGTGTAATTGCCATGTATCTTTTTCCTTCCATAAACCTTAAGCTGCGTCCGATGTTGCTTGAAAATCTGGAACCCGGATCGCGTATTGTTTCCCACGATTTTGGGATGGATGACTGGAAACCCGACGAGCAGCATGGAAATCTTGAAGTTCATGCGGTTTATTTATGGATAGTTCCGGCACGTGTTGAAGGCAACTGGAGTTGTCGGATTTCAGGAAAAGAATATAAAATGCAAATCAACCAGGAATTTCAGAATATCGAAATCAACCTGGATTCTGAAAATGAAGTTTTTAAAATTGATGACAGTTTACTTTCAGGGAAACGAATCAGTTTTACTGCAAACGAGATTGCAAGTAATAAGCGCCTGGTTTTTAGCGCACAGGTGGAAGACGGAAAAATTGAGGGAGTAGTTCAGATTCATGACGGGAATAACAAAACGGTTGAAAACTGGATCGCACGGATAGAATGATCTGACAAAAAAAGGTTGCCATTAATGACAACCTTTATTCTTCGAACGCTTAATATTAATTCTACTTATAATTCTGGTACCAAAACTTCATTTACAACGTGAATAATACCGTTCGATGCTGAAATGTCGAAAGTTTCACCGCGAACGCTGGCATCAATTGATGAGGGTAACCCTGATCCTGTTGCAATGTTTCCTGATGCATCAACTAAAAAAGCTTCACCGTATAAAGTTTCTATTACTTTTTGATTCTGACCTTTTGCTAAAACGCTATTTGAAGCACGACGACCGTCAGTTACATGATATAACAAAACATTTAGTACCAAATCATCTGTAAGTTCAATTTCATTTTCGGCAGCAAAAGCGAATAGCCTGTCAAAAGCCCCGTCGGTAGGAGCGAAAACAGTGTATTGATCTGTTCCACCGAAGAAACCTGCCAGGTCAAATTTTATTACAAGCGATTCAAGAGTATTAAATCTGTCGTCACCCACAACAATTTCTGTGATTGTTGATTCACCTTTTGCTGGGGAACCTGGTTTATCCATTGGCTTCCCTTTTTTCAACATCATTTCTGACTCTGACGGGATGTAGCCGTCATCTTCTTTGTTACAACTTGTTGCCAAAACAGCAACAGAGAAAATCGCGATAAGAGCAAAACTTCTTAAGTTCAGCATCTTTTTAAAATTTTGTTTTTTCATTTTGTTTAATATTTAAAATTATAAATTAAACATTTAAACTCATTTGCATTAAAAATGTTTAAAAATTATTATTCCAAATAAAACAAAATGTCTTTTTGTGTTTAAATTTATTCTGCATATTAGATTTTTAAAGGTATTTTAATCAATCGTTAAATGATGTTAAAATTTTGAATTGATTTATTAGAGCATAAAAAAACCGGAACAATATTGTTCCGGTTTTTTCAAAATATATATTTTAAACAATAATTAACTTGCTTTCAGTCTGCGAATACTCGACCGATCCATTTTTCGTTGTGCATACTCCCTGGTAATAATCAGATTGTCAGCTTTTTCTGATGGCATTTCATACATAGCGTCGTTCATAATGCTTTCGCAAATGGAACGCAATCCGCGGGCCCCCAACTTAAATTCGATGGCTTTTTCCACGATATACTGAAGTGCTTCTTCTTCAAATTCCAAATTGATTTTATCAATCTGGAACAATTTTTTGTATTGTTTGATAACCGAGTTTTTGGGCTCGGTGAGGATGTTTCGCAATACTTCCTTGCTGAGCGGGTCGAGGTGAACCAGCACTGGCAAACGTCCGATTATTTCAGGAATCAGTCCAAACGATTTCAAATCCTGTGGAGCAATGTACTGTAAAAGGTTTTCACGCTCGATGCGGTCAACTTCTTTTGCCGCGCTGTAGCCAATTACTTTGGTATTGAGCCGGTTGGCAATTTTGCGCTCGATTCCGTCGAAAGCGCCGCCACAAATAAACAGGATATTTTTCGTATCCACCGGAATGAGTTTCTGTTCCGGGTGCTTTCTGCCTCCCTGCGGCGGTACGTTAATTACCGAACCTTCGAGCAGTTTAAGCAATCCCTGTTGTACCCCTTCTCCCGACACATCGCGGGTGATGGATGGGTTGTCGCTTTTGCGGGCAATTTTATCAATTTCGTCAACGAAAACAATTCCACGTTCAGCAGCTTCGGTGTTGTAGTCGGCAGCCTGCAAAAGGCGCGTTAAAATACTTTCTATATCTTCACCCACATAGCCGGCTTCAGTTAAAACTGTTGCATCCACAATTGTGAACGGAACATGCAGCATTTTGGCAATTGTGCGTGCGAGCAGGGTTTTTCCGGTTCCGGTTTCACCTACCAAAATGATGTTCGATTTTTCAATCTCGGTATCGTCGCTGTCCATTTGCTGGGTCAGCCGTTTGTAATGATTGTAAACCGCTACCGAAATTATTTTTTTCGCTTCATCCTGGCCAATCACATACTGGTCGACAAATTCTTTGATTTGCCGTGGTTTCAGAAGCTGAACCCCATCGAGATTGAACTTACTTTCCTGTTTTACTTCTTCCTGAATAATGGAGTAAGCCTGGTCAGCACAACGGTCGCAAATGTGTCCGTCGATTCCGGCTATTAAAAGGTTAACTTCCTTTTTTTCGCGGCCACAAAATGAACACTTATCCATTTCTTTTTTTGTTGCCATTATTTTTTCTTTTCCCTTTCAAGAATTTCATCAATCATACCATATTTCACTGCTTCTTCCGAAGTCATCCAGTAATCGCGGTCGGCATCTTTTTCGACCTGTTTAATTGATTTTCCTGAATGTTCGGCAATAATGGTATAAAGCTCTTTTTTAATTTTGAGAATCTCGCGTGCAGTAATTTCAATATCGGAAGCCTGTCCCTGTGCACCTCCCATTGGCTGATGAATCATTACGCGTGAATGGCGCAGTGCCGAACGTTTGCCTTTGGCGCCGGCGGTAAGTAAAACTGCTCCCATCGAAGCGGCCATTCCGGTACAAATGGTAGTTATATCGGCTGTAATATACTGCATGGTATCGTAGATGCCCAGCCCGGCATGCACGTGTCCGCCGGGTGTGTTGAAATAAATCTGAATGTCTTTCGACGGGTCAGTCGATTCCAGGAAAAGTAACTGCGCCTGGATAATATTGGC
>DATFJO010000450.1:0-2588 GCA_035269145.1 Tangfeifania sp.
TGGGAGAAAACATCGAAGATCCGAGCGATGAAGAGATGGAAAATCCGGTGGTAATCAGTTTTGTGTTCAAAAAAAATCCGGATGCACCCGAAGAAACAACATTCAGGGCAAAAGCACCACTGGGAATGTCGCTGGGCCGCCTGTTCTACTTTTTTATAAACGATTACAACAGCCGCCATCCTGAAAGTACTATTTCTATTACCAGTGCAGCGAACATGCCGGATGACTGGATATTTTTCAAACAAAAAAATAAGTTCCTGAAATTAAAAACAGCACTCGACCCCGAAGAGGAAATGGGCAACTCCAACATTAAAGAAAACGATGTATTGATATGTAGCAGAGTGATATTAACCGAAAAAAAATCGCAAAATGAAACCACTGAATAATAAAGAACGGAACAAAGCTTTTTTCAAAGTCACAGGGTTATTCCTGATTGCTTTCGTTATTGCATTGCTTCTGGGATTTACAACAATGAATATGGGCAGTGTGTCAGAAAAAAGTTCGCGGATTGAACTCGAACGGTTAAAAAAGCAACTTCAGTTTCAGGAAGAAGTTTTTGCTCCGAACGTAGAAAAAGCCACCAATATGATATCTAAAATCCCGAATTATAAAGAGGAAGGAGAAAACATAGAAGTTCTGAATCAGGACATCGGCGCAGTTTTAAGTCAGACCAAAAATCAGGTAGTTGAAGATGATTCATGGGAAACAAAAATGTACCAGGATGTAATTGCAGCACTCTCCGATTTACAACTGGCATATAACGAACAACATGACTTAATGGAAGAAATGGGCGATTCGGATGAAACGAGTCAGAAACTGCAGGAATGCATAGCCGAACGCAACCGGCTTCAAACGCAGGTGAATATGCTGCAATCGAGCAGTGGTGGTGGCGGCGGTGGAAACAACGAGCAATTGGAAAAAGATTTAAAAGATGCACAGCAAAAACTTCGGCAGTGCAACCTCGAAAACCGTGCACTCAAGCAGGAAATCGAAAAAATCAGGAACCGATAATTATAACCGATTATATTTTTCAGCAGCAAGTTTAAAAAATCAAGGCAGAAGCGGTGAATTTAACTTTCCGTAAGGATCTGTTTTTATAAGCAATGCATTATCTCCGTTTGTTCCTGAAATTACAAATCCCCCATCATTTGCCTGTACTAAATCCATCACAAACTGATTGCCAGGCATTTTTATATCTTCATACCTTATCAGCACATTTCCGGTATTGTCAATCCAGAACAATGATACATCGTAATCAATTCCATTAAATCCATGGCTTGCAATCACATATCCATTTTCAGCCTTAATCATTCGGGGCCGGTAACTCAAAATGTCGTTTTTATTTATCGAACATGGCAACATGGTTGCACAATCGGTGGGCCCACCATCACTATCAATTAAAATAAAGCTCATTTCATAAATATCACTGTTATCCAGACCTTCTTTTGCTCTCAGAATTGCATATCCTCCCTGGTATGATTCTTCGATGTCACAACCAATAATATTCATTTCCGAACTTATCAGGTGCATTTCGCCATGACCTTTCCGATCAATTTTCCCAAAAAGAATAAGGAGCGGAGATTTTTCATCCTCCCTCCAGTAACCTGTCAAGGCAAATCCTCCCTCGCTGGTGGGCGCCAAATCGGTAACCAGTTTTGTCCCCACATATTTAAACGTGCGATCAACCAGTGGAATGATTCGCCCGGATTTTTCAGCCTTTTGAAATAAAATATCAATCGGGTACTTATCGTCAACGGTATTTGCCACAATTCCCAATTCATCAGTAACACTCATCGATAAAACCGGAGGAGAATAATCGGTCAGAAATTTTTTTCTTTGCTGAAAATCAACTTTATTTCCTGTTTCCAGGTTCGTTTTAATTTTCTGAATTATCAGTTTATCAGATGATTCCACTCCGGCAGCAATTAGTTCTCCGTTAGTATGAAAAATATCGGTTGCCAGGAAATCCATCTCATTTTCATCAATTACTTTACCCTGTAAATTAATTTTTAAAACTGACGATTTGTTTTTATCAGTTTTGGAAAGCCCGAAAAGCTCATTATTATCAACAGATGCAATTGCCAACATACTTTGAGCATTTCTACCCAAATCGGTTGTTTTTACAAATGTGGAGAAGTTGCTTTTCAGGGTTATCTCTTTGGTCACTTCATCTTTTTCTCCTGTTTCTGAATTAAGGGCCGTGAGTGTAATTTTATAGGTTCCGGGCATTACATATTTATGAATTGGCGCTTCGTGGGTCGACTCATTGTTATCAGAATCAAAATCGCCAAAATTCCACTCCCATGAATCGGCATGTTCAGAATTATTTCTGAATGCTATTTCCAACGGAATATATTCACCGTTAAAAGTAATATCGAAATCGGCCGCAGGCGGTTCGGGTAACTTGGCAATGGTAATTGTTTTTTTGATGGCATCTTCCCTGCCCGATTCTTTATTTAGCACAGCCAGTTCAACGGTATAGGTGCCCGGATTTTCAAATAAATGTTCCGGGTTTTCCACGATCGATGTATTTTTATTTCCCGAGGATGGATCACCAAAATCCCAGACAAAACTGTTGGCATTTTCCG
>DATFJO010000451.1:0-11917 GCA_035269145.1 Tangfeifania sp.
GAACAACCCGAACATTCAAAACTTGCCATCGAATGGTTCCGTAACAAAATGAGCGAAGTAGTGGAAACGCTGAATGGTCAGTTTGATCAGTTTCGCATTTCGGAAGCGCTCATGACCATTTACACCACTGTGCGCGATGAATTTTCCGGGTGGCTGCTCGAGATTGTGAAACCTGCCTACCAGCAGCCCATCGATGCAAAAACGTATGCCGAAGTGGTTGAGTTGTTCGACCAGCTGCTGCGGTTAATGCATCCGTTTATGCCGTTTATTACCGAAGAAATCTGGCAACTGCTTTCAGAAAGGAAAGAGGGCGAAAGCATTATGGTGAGCCAGATGCCCGAAGCAAAAAAATACGATACCGAAATGCTGGCCGCTTTCGAAAATGTAAAAGAAGCAATTTCAGGTATCCGCAACATCCGGAAGGAGAAAAATATTCCGAACAAAGATGCACTGGAGCTGAAAGTTCAGAAAGGCGATAAAGGGTATGAAAACAATTTCGATCCGGTTTTGGAAAAACTTGCCAATTTATCGGCTTTCAATGCAGTGAATGATGAGGTAAAAGGCGCAGCATCGTTCCGGGTAAAATCAACCAGTTTTTATGTGCCATTGGAAGGATTGATAAATACCGAAGAAGAACTCAAAAAGTTAGAAGAGGAATTAAAATACGCCAAAGGCTTTTTGAATTCGGTGATGAAAAAGCTCAGCAACGACCGGTTTGTAAACAATGCGCCCGAAGCGGTGGTCGCCAAAGAGAAAGCCAAACAAGCCGATGCCGAAGCGAATATAAAAGTACTGGAAGATCGGATAGCAGGATTGAAGTAAATTGGTTTTCATTCATCGGGTGACTTTAAGTCATCCGATGAATGGAAGCAGTGCTTTAATTTTTGATGCCACTTCTTTCAGTTCAGTTTGCGAAATCTTATCTGCAAATTCAGCTTTGCGTATTTTCCAGTCGAGACTTTTAATCTGATCGGATAAAATCACACCATTTACTTTCAAACTTTCCTGAAGAAGCACTTCAAAAGGATATCCTTTAATCTGACTTGTAATCGGACAAAACAATGCCAAACCAACCTTTTCGTTGTAAGCAGCAGGTGAAAGCACCAGTGCCGGCCGTCTCCCTGACTGTTCATGCCCTGCTTGCGGGCTGAAAGTTAACCAAACAATATCGCCTGAGTCAGGAATATAAGCCATAATTTACCAGATTTCATTTCCCTGGGCAGAACCCGTTTTTACCTCATTATGAATATTACTTTTATTTACACCGGCCAGCAATTCTTCAAGTGATTTATTTTGCAGGACAACGGGTTTAATAACTATTTGTTTGTCTTCCAAATGAATATCCACTTCTGAATTATTTTCCAGTTTAGCATCTTGCGCATATCCTTTGGGTATTCTCAAGGCCAGGCTATTTCCCCATTTTTGAATTTTTGCACGCATAAATATTGTTTTTGTATCTACAACAAAGATACATATTTTTAAAATACTAATCCAAATAAGCATTTTTCAAATCTTTTGCAGTTCTCAGCAAGCATTTAGTTGGCCAGGGTTTTCTTAAACGATGTTAATTGTGGTGTTAAAATAAGTGAACCAGCAATTTATACCACAAATTACTTCTAAATTTATATGTCATTTTGAATAAATCAAAGCTATGCTTTGGGCATTAAATTTTAAAAAAAGTATGTCATCAAAACAAACCAACCAATTAAAAGCAGCAATATTTACCGTTTCATTACTGTTTTGTCAGTATTTATTTGCTCAAACTGAATCCCTGCCCATCCTTCCTCAACAGGATTCCACCCACCTGAAAAAATATAATCTATTTGATGATTTATCCGGCACTTCGATCCGAGAGCCCGGAGAATCCTGGTTATTCGGTGCTGAATCTCCTGCATTGCAAAATTCTCTTCCCGAATTTGACTTCAATAAAAAAAACAGGCTAAAAACATTTTCATTTTCACAAAACAAATTTGAATCGGTTCTACCGGAATTGGGTTCAGTGGAATATTTTCACAATCAATTCCGATGGAAAGCTCATGAAAAAATGACCGTTGATTTTGGTGCTGGCATAGTCATGCAAAATACGATTATGAATTCGGATATTCTGAACTACCAACTCAGTTTCAGTGCGGTACTCGAGTATTCCTTCAACGACTGGCTAAGCGCTTATTTTTACGGCCAATACTTAACCAGACCACTGACCCAGCCACCCGATTATTTCGATCCGTTTATCCACAATAATCCGCTATTCATGCAAAGCGAATTCGGCACCGGCTTAAAAGCGAAATACAAAAACAAGTACATCGACTTCAGAATTTTTTCGATTTACGGTTCAGAATATAATGGTGTAAAACCAGTGCATTCGAAAATACGCATCGGTTTTTGATGATTCTGATACTCTGGCTTAAATCTTGTTAAAACTTCCGTTAAAAACTGTTATACCGAAAATAGGATAAAACTTTTCCATATTTTTGAAACTTATTATCATAACGCATGAGAAATGGAATTTTTATTGGGCTGATTCTGATTGTGACCACTGCTTTAACCGGGCTGGCACAAAACGATGCTCCTTTGGTCGATCCTATTCTCATCCGCTTAAAAGCCCGGATTATAAGCGCCGAAGACAGTTCGGGTGTTCCATACGCCAACATTGTAAACAACCGCACGCACAGTGGAACCATTACCAATGCCGATGGTTATTTCACGCTCGACATGCTCAACATCGACAGCCTGGTGGTTTCTTCGGTAGGTTTTGAAAAGAAGGTGCTGAAAGTGCCGCATAATTACAACGGGCAGGAAGTGCTGACGTATTTTATGAATCCGCGGAATTATCCGGTTGGCGAAGTGGAAGTAAAAGGGAAAAGTCCGGGCATGGATTTTGGAGTTGGAACCGGCAAACCAGTGGACATCGATCCGGAACTGCGCGGCGATGCATTCAATGAAAAACCACCTATAATTGCAGCGTTGTTTAATCCCATTTCGTACTGGCAGTATTACCTGAGTAAAAGTGAACGCCGCAAACGCGATGTGCGCGAAGCCATGGCCATTGAACGTAACTGGGAAATGCATTCGAAAAACTACAACAAAGAAGTAGTGATGAAGCTCACCGGGCTGAACGAAATCGAAGCCGACTCCTTCATGGTCTGGTTCAATTCTCAAAATGTGTTGCCCTACACCGCCACTGAATACGAAGTTCGGGCATCAATCACTTATTATTTTGACCAGTATAAAAAACAGCGCGAATAAGTTTTTAAAGCTCCAATCAACAAATTTCAAAAATCAAATAATTTTCAAATCTTCATTAAAAAGAAATGAATATCCGTTTCCTGTCATATTCTATATTAATACGTCATGCTGAACTTGTTTCAGCATCTCATCTTTATGATAATGAATAGATTATTACGAGACCCTGAAACAAGTTCAGGGTGACGTTCTTTTTATAATACATTACAGACATTCAAAAAAAAAATTCCAAATACCCCCGATTGGATATTTGGAATTTCTTTTAAAGCTCCTTCACTTTTAGGTTGCGCCACTTCACTTTTATGCCACCACCGGAGTGAATTTGCAATGCAATAGATCCTTCGCCTTCACCAATTTTTTCATCGGTAATATCTACCATTTTTTCGCCATTGAGCCAGGTAGTAACATGACCGCCAACCGCACGGATTTTCATTGTGTTCCACTCGCCCATGTTCAGAATGTCTTCTTTTTCTTCAGGAATCTGCACCAGCCAGCCACGGCCATACGATTCGTAAATACCACCGGTATCATGATTTGGCGGGGCCACTTCTACCTGCCAGCCGCTTACTTTTGTGCCATCGAAAGTGGAGCGAAAAAATACTCCGCTGTTGCCGTCGGCTTCCTGTTGAAACTCGACTGTGAGTTCGAAATCGTCGTAATATTTTTCCGTGGAAAGGTAGCCGTATTCTTCATCCGGGCCGCTTTCACAAATCAGCAACCCGTCTTCCACATACCATTTTTCGGTGCCGTGAATGTTCCAGCCATCTAAGTTTTTACCATTAAACAGTGATTTGTATTCCTGTGCATCGACAGAACCTGCCAGTGCAAAAATACCGGCAACAAACAGTAAAGCAATTCTTTTCATAATTATCATTTATTAATTTTATTGATTCCCGCCCAGTTCATTTTTCAGGAGCTTAACGTTGTTTTGAAGTTTAGTGATGGTGGCATCTTTTTCTTTCATGGTTGCCTGCAATTCGCTCACCTGCGATTTCAGGTTCTGAATTTGCGTACCAAGTTGTATTTCTAAATTTTCTGCCTGGGTTTTTGCTCTTGAGACCTGAGCTAAAAGGTTATCGACCTGATCGTTCAGCCTGCTAATCTGAAAGTTTTTGTCGTCGATTACCGAGGCCTGGCGTGAAATTTCTTCTTCCAGCGATTCTACCTGCGACTGCAGCGAGCGGATTCGGGAATCCTTTTCTTCCATTACCTGTTTCATCCGTTGCTGCTCAAAACCATAAGTAAAACTGGTTTCCTGCAACGATTCTTTTTGCTCGGCCATTAGTTCGTTCAACGTAAAAATTTCATTGTTTAGCGAATCGATGTATTGGTCCTTCAGCGCATTGTTCCCGAGCAGTTCGTTTTTCATCTCTTCAAAATCGGCAATGAGTGCTTCTATTCTGGCTGCCTGGTTATTGGTTTCCTGTGTAAGCCTTCTTACCTGTTCTTCGGCCTGTAATCTTCCTTCCTGCATTTCAACAAATTTCTTTTTCGAAACACATGAATGCATGAAAAGACCGGAAATTAGAAACAGAAGAATGAAATATTTGTTTGTCATGTTAATTCTTTTAGATTTCAACAAAGATAAAAAATAATAACAGGGTATTATAACGTTATACATAAGTTGAATTGTATAGATTTATTACTTTTATTCAAAATTTGCAAGATGAAGAAATTATTCACATTCCTGACCATATTTACCATTGTATTAACGGCCGGAGCACAATCGGGTTCACAAATAGTTCAGACAGTAAAAGGGAAAGTAGTTGACCTTGCTACCAACGAAGGTGTTCCTTTTACAAACATCAGCATTGAAGGCACTTTATACGGAACTGCCAGCAACCAGGTCGGAGAATTTGAGTTGAAAATCCCTGAAGAGATGGCCGACGGAGAAATTAAATTTTCGGCAGTGGGATTCAAGCCAGAATCATTTCCGGTGGCCAGTTTATTCGAAAGAAAATTCAACATTATCAAGCTGGAATCCACTTCGTACGATATTAAAGATGTAGATATTGCAGCCCGTTCACGAGTTCTGGAACGCATTCTCCGGATGGCCGGCGAAAATACGCCCTACAATTTTATCGGCGGCCCCTTTAATCTAACCGGCAGTTATGAAAATGTAAAAACCACCGATGATACAACCGAGGTTACACAAACAGCAAAAGTTCTTATTTACGACAAAACCGGTTATACCAATCCGTCTGAATTAAACGCATTCAGGATGCGAAAATACGAAGTTACGCCGGAAAAGGAGCCATACCGTTTTTCCACCGGCATCCTCAACCTCGACGAACTGCTGAGCCTCGACTGGGTGCGTTCGGCCTCTTCGGTGATGAATCCCTCGCTGTTGTTCCGGTTTACTGTCAGACTGGAAGATGAGGTTGAAATTAACGGCAATCCGGCGTGGATTCTTTCTTTCAGCCAAAACGAGCCGACACTGGCGGGTTCAGACGATTTTTATGCGACCTCTTTCGAAGGAAAAATAACTATCTTGAAAGCTGATTATTCCGTAGTGAAAATCGAAGGCCGTGCTGAATCGGCAAAACACAGCCGCCAGGGAAAATCGCTGGCACTGGAAAGTTCGAATGCAAATTATTATGAAGATGTAACCTATGATTTTTCAGTTACTTACCGCCAGTTAAAACCGGATGTAATCAGCCTGAATAAAACGTACACCAGCAACGGAAATAATATAAAAGAAAGAACAAAACTCACAATTGAGAGTGTTCAAACCGCAGATGTAAAAGAAATTACAGCACGCGATTATTTTGGAGAGTGATTCTTAATCCCCTTTAAACAACTCCTCTTCAGTTACCACCTTCACTGCCATGCTGTCTTTCAGCGTATTGCTGATGGCGTTGTAGGGTGCAACAACCACTTCATCGCCGGCAGCTATTCCTTCCAGAATTTCGATGCTGGTGTTGTCCTGAATTCCGGTTTTTACTTCTACCTGGCGAACAATTCCGTCTTTCAACACAAAAACCACTTCCAGTTTTTCTTCCGGCTCAATAAATTCGGTTTGGTCGTTTTGCTGATTTTTAACTTTATCTTCCCCTTTCACACGGGTAGTTACAGCCGAAATCGGCACTGAAATAACATCTTCCCGGGTTTCGGTTAAAATATCGATGGTTGCCGACATTCCCGGACGGAAGGGATAAATATTCGAAGCGGTGGTGTCGATAAGGTCGGCATACGATTCGCGCAACAGAAAAACTTTCACATCGAAATTGGTAACCTGGTCGGTTGCGCTGCCGCTAATGCTGGCCGAGTTGGCAATTTCAGTTACAACTCCACGGAAGTCACGGTCGAGATAAGCATCCACCTCAACCAGCGCTGTATCGTTCATACTCACTTTTACAATGTCGTTTTCATTTACTTCGCCCTGTACTTCCATCCGCTCGAGGTCGGCCACCACCATCATTTCGGTACCGGTCATCATGCTGGTTCCCACCACGCGCTCGCCTTTTTCCACATTCAGGGCTGCAATGGTTCCCGAAATAGGCGCAAAAATCCGGGTTTTTGTGAGCTGTTCCTGCGCCTCGGCAACCGAAGCTTCGGCGCTTTTAATTGAAAACTCTGCGGCACGCACTTCGGCCTGCGCCACCTTATATGCCGATTCCGCCGTTTCGAATTCCGAAACCGGAATGGTTCCCGAGTCAAAAAGCTGCCTGGCACGTTTATAAGAAAGTTCCCGTTCTATGAGCTGGGCTTCAGCCTGTGCCAACCGGGCTTTCGAAGAATTCAGGGCTGCTTCGGCACGGTTCAGTGCAGAAATATACATGTCGGGTTTGATAACACACAGCGGATCGCCAACCTGCACCTGGTCTCCTTCCTCCACATACAACTCAATTATCTCACCTGAAACATCGGGGCTGATTTTCACTTCGGTTTCAGGCTGAATTTTGCCGTTGGCCGTGATAAACTCGGTGATGGTTTTGCTTTCCACTTTTTCAACTGCCACGCTGATGGTGAAATCCTGGCCAAACCAGCCCTGTTTTTTGCCCACAACAAGAAGAATAATCACAACTACCAGTAATCCGATGGCGTATGGTAATAATTTTTTCTGATTCATTTTACCGAAGTTTTCTTTTATAGGTCGGTTACAGCTACAAAAAATTACAACAAAATGAAATTCCGGGAAGATTATTTTCTGTTGATTCCGAAATTCTACGATTTCACCAGCATACGTGCGGTAAGCCGGCTGTGTTGTTCTAAGTAAATGTCTTTTTCTTTTACTATCTGGTCGAGTGTTTCTTCGGTATAATGACGTATCGTAATCAATGTCAAATCAGTATTGTAGCGAACACTGTAAAAAACCGTCAGTTCATCGAATATTTCTTTGAGATTGGTTTCCGGGGCGTCGATTACAAGGTTGAGGTCGATGGCCGATTGTTGCATCAGTGTAACTTTCACCCGGTTTTCGAGCAAAAAATTCACTATGCGTTCAATGTCTTCAATGCTGATAAACGAAAAATCTTTGGGCGACAAGGTAATCAGCACCAGGTTTTCTTTCAGAATAAAAATGGGAGGCAAATCAATCCGGTGATCGATTTCTTCGATGACGGTGCCACCGCCATCCGGTTCCAAAAATGACTTTACAAACAACGGAATGCCTTTGTTATGAAGCGGCTTCATGGTTTTTGGATGAATAATTTTCGCTCCCGAGTGTGTCATCTCCACTGCCTCGCGGTACGAAAGTATATTAATTTGCTCTGTAACTGCCGATTTTTTTGGGTCGGCGCTCAGCACCCCCGGAACATCTTTCCAGAAAGTAACATTTTCGGCATTCAGCACATTTCCGAGTATAGCTGCTGTAAAATCGGAGCCTTCGCGGCCAAGTGTGGTGGTCAGGTTCGAAGTTGTGGAACCAATAAATCCCTGGGTAATATAAATGTTGTCATCTTTAAAATTGAAAACTTCCTGCGACAATTCTTCGGTAAGCCCCCAGTCGACGGAAGCATCGCGGAATACATCATCGGTACGGATACAGTTCCGCACATCCACCCAACGGTTTTTAATGCCGGCATTGTTCAAATAGTCGCTAACAATGCGGGTAGAAACCAGCTCCCCGAAACTTACCACCTGGTCGTATTCAAAATTGTAATCGAGCGAAGGAATTTTATTCAATTTGGATTCCAGTTCGGTAATAAGCGATAGAACTCCTGACGGAACTGTCCCGGAAAAAAGCGATTCACAAATCTCAAGGTGAAATTCGCTAAACTGTTTAAAAATAGCCTGCTTTTCATCACTTTTATCGAAATACGCGCGCACCAGTGTTTCGAGCAAGTCGGTTGTTTTTCCCATGGCAGAAACCACCACAATCAGTTTTTCATTGTGCTGCTGAAGAATCTGGGTCACGTTACGAACTGCTGCACTGTCCTTTACTGAAGCTCCGCCAAACTTGAATACCTTCATTTTTATGGTTTATATTTTTCAGCAAATCTAAAGAATTATTGTTCAAAGTTAATTGACCTGAATTCAATTCTGGCACTTCGCCAAATTTTAGCTAATTTAGTTGCCCTGCAAAAAAAGCAAAATTGAATATGAATATTGATTCGAAAGTTAAACTGAATAACGGAGTGAAAATGCCGTGGCTCGGGCTGGGCGTTTTTCAGGCCAGTGAGGGAGGTGAAGTTGAAAACGCAGTAAAAGCGGCACTGAAAACCGGTTACCGGAGCATCGACACAGCAGCGCTTTACGATAACGAACAGGGAGTTGGCACCGGCATTAAGGAAAGTGATGTGCCACGCGAAGATATTTTTCTCACCTCGAAGGTGTGGAACAGCGACCAGGGTTACAAATCAACAATGAAAGCATTTGAAATCAGTCTCGATAAGCTGCAAACCGATTACCTCGATTTATACCTCATCCACTGGCCCATGGGAAAACAATCGGTAGATACCTGGAAAGCCATGGAAGAGTTGCACAGAAAAGGCAAAATCAGGGCCATCGGTGTCAGCAATTTTATCATCGACCATCTCGAAGCATTCCTGCCCGAATGCAAAGTTAAGCCGGCTGTCAACCAGGTGGAATTTCACCCGGAGCTGGTGCAGCAGGAACTGCTCGATTATTGCAATTCAAACAATATCCGGCTCGAAGCCTGGAGTCCCATCATAAAAGGTAAAGTGAACGACCTTCCGGTGTTGCAGGCACTGGCGGCCAAATACCAGAAAACACCGGTTCAGGTGACGCTTCGCTGGGAAATTCAGAAAGGGGTGGTTACCATTCCAAAATCTGCCAACCCGGAGCGTATCGCTTCCAATGCCGATATCTTCGATTTTGAAATCAGCGACGAAGACATGGCCAAAATCGACCGGTTAGACAAAAACAACCACATCGGGCCAAACCCCAACTCTATCAACTTTTAAATAGAAATTAATGTGATTATGCGCAAAGTGTCTTGTTTTTTATTTGTTCGTCATGCTGAACTTGTTTCAGCATCTTATGAATATTGTAATCATTTCATTATTAAATAGACCCTGAAACAAGCTCAGGGTGACGTTCGCTTTATGATGCATTGCGGTCATTAAAATTAAAAACCAAATTGTTAATAATTTTTCAGATGAAGAACTTACAGATTCTCCTTTTGATTCTTATCCCCTGCACTCTTTTTGCCCAAGTCCAAAAAAACAACCAAAGTCTGCTTTCCATAGAACAAATTATGCAGGAACCGGACAAATGGGTAGGCAGCCTGCCCGAAAATAGTTACTGGGGCGAACAGGGCGAAAACATCTATTTCAACTGGAATCCTGAACAGGACACGCTTTCGTCGCTTTACAGCTACTCGCTCGAAACCGAAGAAATTGAAAAAGTTCCGTTGGAAGAAAAGAAAAAACTCCCCGAACGAAGAGGCACTTACAACACGGATAAAACAAAAAAAGTGTACACCCGCAATGGAAACCTTTTTATTTACGATGTGAAAAAAGACACCGAACGCCAACTGACCAACTGGCTCGAACAAGCCTATTCACCCGGCTTTGCGCTGGATGAATCGCATATTTCGTTTATGATGAACCAGAACCTGTTTCTGCTGAACCCGGAAACCGGCGAAATAAAACAGGTGACCAATTTTGCGCAGGGCGAAGAAAAAAAGGACAAAGAAAGCAGTGGACAGAAAAAATGGTTAGAAAAGCAGCAGGAAGATTTGTTCAGGGTGCTGAATGAAAGAAATGCAACAGAAAAAGCGCGCGAAAACAGGCGTGAAGAGGAAGAGCCTGAAACACCCGAAAAAATATACCTTGGTGATAACCGGCTGGCAGAAACCATTTTGTCACCCACCGGTAATTTTGTGATCTACTCCACCTACAAAAGACCAAAAGATTCCAAATCGACATCGGTCACGCATTTTGTAACTGAAGATGGATACACCCGCGAACAGGATGCACGCCCAAAAGTTGGAAGTGCAGAAACCAGGGCAGAAATTGGAATCTTCGACGTAAAAAACAACAAAATCATCGAGGTACAAACGTCGGCTATTCCCGGGTTAAAGGATTTGCCCGAATTTATCTACGAATACCCCGACCAGGTTCCGGAAGACACGGCGGATATTGAAAAACGCGAATTTAACCTCGTGGATCCGCAATGGCACAATGAAAAAGATGTGGCAGTGGTGGTTGCCCTGTCGCTCGATAACAAAGACCGCTGGATTATGTTGCTCGACCCTGAAGACGGGGAAATGGAACTGCTCGACCGCCAACGCGATGAAGCGTGGATTGCCGGCCCCGGAATTGGAGGTTACAGCATTTCGGCAGGAGAAATTGGCTGGATGCCCGATGGCAACTCGGTTTGGTTTCATTCCGAAGAGTCGGGCTACTCACACTTGTACACCGTGAATATTGAGACTAAGGAAAAAAAGGCGCTGACTTCAGGTGAGTTTGAAGTGTCGGATGCTTTCATCTCAAAAGATAAAAAACATTTCTACTTCACCGCCAACAAAGACCATCCCGGTATGAAACACTTTTACCGGATGCCGGTGGAAGGCGGCGAGCTCACACAAATTACCACGATGGAAGGCAACAACGAGGTTTCATTGTCGCCCGATGAAAAAAACCTGGCAATCCGTTATTCCTATGCCAACCAGCCGTGGGAGTTGTACCTGCAAAAAAACAAAGCCGGAGCCGAAGCGGAGCGAATTACACATTCTACAACCGATGATTTTGAAAACTACGACTGGCGCGTTCCGGAGTTTATAACTTTTGAAGCGGAAGATGGCGCTGAAGTTCATGCGCGTTTGTACCGCCCCGAAAATGCTGAAAACAACGGCCCGGCAGTTATTTTTGTGCATGGCGCCGGTTACCTGCAAAATGCCCACAAGTGGTGGAGCAGCTATTTCCGGGAATACATGTTCCACAATATTTTGGTGGACAACGGTTACACGGTACTCGACATCGACTACCGCGGGAGTGCCGGTTACGGCCGCGACTGGCGCACCGGAATTTACCGTCACATGGGCGGCAAAGACCTCTCGGACCACGTGGACGGCGCTGAAATGCTTGTGGATAAATACAATGTTTCACCCGATAAAATTGGCATTTATGGCGGTTCGTACGGAGGTTTCATTACGCTGATGGCCCTGTTTACCGAGCCCGAAGTATTTGCTGCCGGCGGCGCACTGCGGTCGGTTACCGACTGGGCGCACTACAACCACGGGTACACTTCCAACATTCTGAATACG
>DATFJO010000452.1:0-2089 GCA_035269145.1 Tangfeifania sp.
AAACGGAATTGAGTTGGTGGATTTTTGCACTGGCTGGTCTGCTGGCGCTGGGAATTGCTTTGCTGACGGTGAGTTGGCAAAGCTGGCGGGCAGCTATAAGGAACCCGGTGGAGGCACTGAGATATGAATAAAGGAGTCGCAGAGCGACGATGTTGTGGTAGTAAAGCGATTCATTTTCTGCCAAAAATCGCATAGCGATGGTGTTAAGAATACAAACGAAAATAGTTATAAAACATAAAAAGATATGGCAAATACGTACACGCAAATGAATGTACATGCAGTTTTCTCGGTCAAAGGAAGGGGAAATTTTATTTCAAACAACTGGAGCGAACAACTGTACCGTTACATTGCCGGCACGCTAAAAGAAACAAAAAATTACTCATTGAGCGTTGGGGGCCACAAAGACCATGTTCACATATTCTTTGAATTGAATCCCTCAATTTCGGTTTCAGATATTTTAAAAAATGTAAAAGCAAAATCATCAAAATGGATAAATCAAAATGGTTTTGTTGCCGGAAAATTTGAGTGGCAAGCAGGATATGGGGGATTTACCTATTCTCGTTCACAAAGAAATGATGTTATTAAATACATAATGAACCAGGAAGAGCATCATAGGAAACGCTCATTTAAGGATGAATATCTGGAATTATTGCGAAGAAATGAAATAAAATATGAAGATGCTTATTTGTTTGAATTTTATGAATGAAGTGAATACAACACCGTCCCTATGGGACTTTGGGTTTGGCGCTGTTTCGGATTCTACCATAACATCGTGCCGCTGGCACTGGTTAATCGGACTTCTGTCAAAGTCTTATTCTTGCAATTCCATCTGCCACAAGTCTCCCCGCCAACAGGTGGGAAATTTAGAGGGGCTATTTAAATTAATAAAACTATGATACTACGCTTTGTATTCAGAAACTTTAAAAAACACCCATTCCTGAACTTCATAAAAGTGTTGGGACTTGCATTAGCTTTAACAGGAATTGTGTTCATTTCGCTTTTCCTGAAAAACGAATTGACGTACGACACGTGGCACAAGAAATCTGACCTGATTTACCGGTTTACCGTTACCAATCTGTCGTTTTTAGCCGACAGTCATTTTGCCCGGTTTTATGATTCCGGGCAGATCCCGCAAATGGCGGACTATTTTTCCGAAATTGAAAATTATGCCCGGCTGGCTCCTTTGCGGGAAAGTATAATGTTGCACGAACAAAGGTATTACGATGTCAATCAGGCTTTTATTTGCGATAGTACATTTTTTGAAATTTTTGATGCCGGGTTGGTAATCGGGAATCGGGAAACAATTTTGAATGATCCTGCCTCAATGGTTGTCTCTGAGTCGTTTGCTAAGAAAGTATTCGGAGATTCCAACCCGGTCGGGCAAATAATGTCACTTCCTCCCGGTCAGTTTAATGCCGAAAAATCGGATTTCACTATCAAGGGTGTGATGAAAGATTTTCCGCAAAGCAGCCATTTTCATCCCGATTTTATTGCCACTCCGGTTGAGGGCGAAATTCAGGGCTGGGGTTGGAGTTACCTGCTTTTATCGGAGAATGCAGACTCTGAAAATATAACTAATCAATACCCTCAATTTCTCGCAGCAAACTCGGAGCAAACCATCGAAGAAATTCAGACAAAAGCCCATTTGCAAAAAATTACCAACATCCATTTACATTCCGATAAACTCCGCGAAATTGAGACCAACGGAAACATCACAAACATTTACGTGCTGGCAATTGCAGCGCTTATTTTATTGTTGATTTCAATGAGCAATTTTGCCAGCCTCAATCTTGGGATGGCAGGTTTTAGCAATAAATTTATGGCCGTTAACCGGGTGTTGGGATCTTCAAAAAATACGAACCTGAAGTTTTTTCTTGCTGAAAGTTTAATCATTGTTGTTCTCTCTGTCATCCTTTTTATAATGATTTCCATCCCGGTTCAATCCATCATTAAAAGCAGTTTCAATATTAATCTTCTCGAAGACAGTCTATTACTGGTTTTATTCGTGATTTTTCTATTTAGCCTGCTTGTAATTTTCTCGGGAATTCAACCGGTGTTCGAACAAAGTTTTAGCAGATTGAATACCGGA
>DATFJO010000453.1:0-3352 GCA_035269145.1 Tangfeifania sp.
AGGTTAAGCCCGGCTTTGGTTATTTTTCGGAAAGAGAAATTATCCAGTCCTGTTTTTTCTTTTACCACTTCAGCAAAGAATTTTTCCTCTTCAGAGTGAGGATAATTTTCAGGAATGGTAACAGTCATACCGGCCAGCGCCATATTCTGAGGCTGACTGGTATGAATTGAAGCACTGAGGCTTACGATTTTTTCGGGTACTTCAGCCGGCGTTCTGGCTTCGGCAATTTTTTTGTGATCCATTCGTCCTTTGGTTGTTTCCCTCAGGCTTTTTGTTGTTTTCTGAACGGCTTCCTCATTTTTGGTTTTAACAGGTGTTTTGCTTTTTGTTTTCGGAATAATTTCCGTAGGATCAGCCTGTTTTTTATTCGTCTCAACCGGAGGCGGTGTTGCTTCCGAATCTGCATTGTTGCCTGTTGGCTCGGTTTCCACAACAGCCATCTGGCTTTGATTAACGATGTTTTCGCCTCTCTGATCGATATAGAAATAAATGGACAGCGCTAAAACCAAAACTGCTGCAATGCGCGACGACCACATAAAAATGGTTTTTCCTAAAGTGCGGCGATACAATTTGCTCTTACGGGCAAAAACCACTGTTTTATCCGGATGAAGTTTGGTTTGCTGAAACCGTTGAACCTCCTTCTGTTTTTCAGGATGTTTTAAAAGATACGCGTCGAACTCCGCTTTTTCCGATGTAGATATATCTCCTTCAATCAGCGCAATTGCAGCCTGATTGAATTCCTTTTCAGCATCGTATTTTTCTTTATAGAGTTTTTTCTTATTTATGAAAACCGCGCTACCCGGCACAATCGGGGCAGTCTCCATCATCGATAATTCTTCCTTTAAATCAGGATTTTGTTGCAAAAATTCAAGGAAGTCATCCACCAGGTTTTCATCCAGATTTCCTTCTAAGTAATCAAGGAAATATACTTCGTAATTATCTCTTGTAATTTTCATTTCTCTTTTCCTTTCTTTTTCGCCACTATTCGTCTTTTCTTCCTTTTTGGGGGAGACAGGGGGCTTATACCACCACTTCCATTTTGCCAATGTATTTTTTCAGAAACACCCGCGCACGGTAAATATAAACTTTTACCTGCGCTTCGCTCAGGCTGGCCATTTCACCTATTTCTTTGTATGAATAGCCTTCGTAGTCACGTAAAAGCAACACCATCCGTTGTACTTCAGGCAGCTTTTTTACGGCTTCTTTCAGTATTTCACTTAAATCTGAATAATTGTTTTCATGGCTTTCTTCGGGCAGCGATAAATCTTCTGAATAGGCTGACCTTTTTTCTTTCCGGATGCGGTCGATCATGGTGTGATAGGCAGTGGTAAACAGGTACGACTTCACTTTTGTACCATCCACGTTTTCCACGTTTTTCCACAATTTTTCAAAGCTGTCCTGCACAATGTCCTCGGCTTTATGCGAATCTTTTATGCTTTTCACCACAAACCGGAACAACCGGTCTGAGTATTGATCTACTGCCTCATTGAATTCGTTAACTGTCATTTGTTTTTCGGAACACTGTTCAATGCATAAGACGAACAAGTGGCCGGGATGTTACAGATAGAAATAAAAAAGCCCCGGAATATTTCCGGAGCTTCTAATATCTTTCCTCCCAATCTCTCCCCTTTGGGGAGATTAAGAGGGGCTTGTTCTTTTTATAAAACTTCTACCCAGCCGTGTTTGTCTTCTTCTTCGCCATATTGAATGGCGCGTAATTTATTGTACAGTTTTGTCGACCATCCGCCGGCTTCCTCCTGGTTGCCGTATTTGAACCATTTGTCGTTGTCGGCATCGTAAACCCCTTTTATGGGTGAAATAACAGCCGCCGTTCCGCATGCACCCACTTCCTGGAATTCGGCCAGTTCTTCGTAGGGTACTTTGCGACGTTCAACTTTTAATCCCATTTCATCGGCCAGCACCATCAGGCTTTTATTGGTAATGGAAGGCAGAATCGAATCTGATTCCGGAGTAATGTACGTGTCGTTTTTAATGCCGAAAAAGTTTGCCGGACCACATTCGTCTAAGTATTTTTTCTCGCGGGCATCTAAGTACAGTACCGCCGAAAACCCTTTTTCTTTGGCCAGTTTTCCTTCGTACATACTGGCGGCATAATTTCCACCCACTTTATATTTTCCGGTTCCCTGGGGTGCAGCACGGTCGTATTCGCGCATAATTACCAGGTTGGTTGGTTTGAAACCTTCGGGGAAATAAGGCCCCACAGGCATTACAAATACCGTAAACAGGTACTCTTCGGCAGGTTTTACGCCAATTTGAGGCCCTGTGCCAATCAGCAGCGGGCGGATATAAAGTGCTGCGCCACTGTCGTAAGGCGGAACAAACCGCTCGTTCATTTTTACTGCCTGACGCACGGCTTCCATAAATTTTTCAACCGGAAGTTTGGCCATCAAAATTCCGTCGCACGAATTTTGCATCCGTTTGGCATTTTCATCCATTCTGAAAATCCGGATTTTACCATCCTTGCCCCTGAAAGCTTTCAGTCCCTCAAATGCTTCCTGTCCGTAGTGCAGCGCTGTGGCCGACATGTGAATGCTTATTTGATTGGAGGAACTGACTTCCAGTTCACCCCATTTGCCATCGCGGTAATAACAGCGAATATTATAATCTGTATCCCTGTATCCGAATCCTATGTTTTTCCAGTCTAAGTTTTCCATCGTGATTTAAATTAAAACAGTTTTTATGATATCAGCTAAAATGCTGCTTGCGGGAACAAAATAAGGAAATTTTACGGTATTGAAGTACGAGAATTGTCAGGTAAAAAGGAAAAATCAACGTGATTATGTTTTCTTTTTCTTCCCTTTGGGGAGATTAAGAGTGGCTTTTAATCTCCAGAAAATAACCGTTATGTTTCCGGATGTTCAAAACGGTATCGTTTTCAAAAATCAGGTACTGTCCTTTAATGCCTTTCAGAATTCCTTTTATATCAGGAGTTTTGTCAAATCCGATACTTTTAACTTTCCGTGGGTAATCCAAAACAGGGTATTCAATTGAGGTTACTTCACTTGTTTCGGTCAGGTATTTTTGAAGCTCAGGCGAAAGCAGTTGCCTGACTTTTTGCTTTTCATCTGCAAGGTCGATGGTATCCGCCACTTCATTTTTCAACATGGCCTGCCAGTTGGTGCGGTCGGTAAAATGTTTTTTTAGGAAAACTTCCATTACTCCCGCGATGTGGCGATTGGGTGTTCGTGCAATTTCGATGGCAAAACTGGCCCCTTGGTCAATCCAGCGGGTGGGGATTTGATGGTTGCGCGTCACACCGATTTTCAGCTCGCTGGCCACTGCAAAATACACCACATGCTCGATGAGATCGTGTTTTTTGGCCCACTCCATG
>DATFJO010000454.1:0-4668 GCA_035269145.1 Tangfeifania sp.
AAACGGAATCAAAAATAGCCTTCTGAAATTTCAGAGGGAGAAAAAAGGCCGTGTGGCATTTCTTGGCGGTTCCATTACGTATAACGGAGGATGGCGCGACAGTATTTGTAATTACCTGCAAAAACGTTTCCCTGAAACCGAATTTGAATTTATAGCAGCTGGCATTCCTTCGATGGGAACCACTCCGGCTGCTTTCAGGTTGGAGCGTGATGTGCTGGCCGGTGGCCCGGTTGATTTGTTATTTGAGGAAGCAGCAGTCAACGATGCAGCAAACGGAAGAAGTGATTTGGAACAAATCAGGGCAATGGAAGGAATTGTAAGGCATGTGCGCAGGGAAAATCCGGCAACAGATATTGTTATCATGCATTTTGTTGATCCGGATAAAATGGAAACTTACCTCTCGGGGCAGGTGCCGGAGGTTATTCAAAATCATGAAAAAGTGGCTGCTCATTACAATATTCCCACTATTAATCTGGCCAAAGAAGTAACGGAGCGTATTGATGTGGGAGAATTTACCTGGGAAGACGATTTTAAAAACCTCCACCCTTCGCCTTTTGGACAGGAGGTATATTTTCATTCAATGAAAGCTTTTCTCGAAGATGCCTGGAGCGGAACGATGGCAGAAGATGATAAAATTGAAGCTTACCCTCAACCCGAACCAATAGATAATGCGAATTATGACAACGGAAAACTGATTTTGGCAGAGAATGCCAAAATAATTAAAGGCTGGAAGTTGATTGAAAACTGGAATCCTGAGGATGGAAAAGGAACACGTGCCAATTATGTGAATGTTCCCATGTTGGTTGGTCAGGAAAAGGGGAGCAGGCTGGAATTCAAATTTAACGGAAATGCAGTTGGCATTGCTGTGGCTGCCGGTCCCGATGCCGGAATAATTGAATATAAAATTGACAACGGCGACTGGAAAAAGCAGGATTTGTTTACCCGGTGGAGTGCTGGTCTTCATTTGCCCTGGTATTATACGCTTGCTTCGGGGTTGCCGGAAGGCGAGCATACTTTGAAATTACGAATTTCAGGGGAAAAGAATCCGAACAGCAACGGCATCGCCTGTCGGATTCGCTATTTATACATAAACCAATGAATTATAAAAACCAATAATCTATATTTAAATGAGCTTTAACATTTTATTCGGAATTTTCTTAATTGCCACCGGCGCTTTTTCAGCAGGTAGTTTTGCCGTTCCTTTCGGAAAAATAAAGGGTTGGAAATGGGAGACTTACTGGATGGTTTACAGCCTGGGGGCCTACATTATTATGCCGTTGCTGGCCTGTCTTGTATTCACCCCCGATTTTTTTACAATCATTCTTTCAACACCCGAAGATACTATTATCCTGGTTTTTATTCTCGGAGCTGTTTATGGAGTGGGCAACCTCTCTTTTGGTTTGGCATTGCGTTACCTGGGGCTTTCGCTGGGCTATGCTCTTTCTTTGGGATTGATGCTGGCAATTGGTACTTTAATTCCTCCTTTAATGGATGGACGGCTGGAAGTTATGATTGAATCCTCGGGCGGCAACCTGCTCCTGGCAGGAATTGCAGTTGCGGCAGTTGGAATTGCTTTTTCGGCATGGGCCGGCATTGCAAAGGATAAATCGTTAACACAAGATAAAAAACAGGAAAGTATTGGCGAATTCAATCTTGTAAAAGGAATTCTCGCTGCATTGCTGGTGGGTGTGACCGGCTCAGCCATGGCACTTGGGTTTGAGCAGGGATTACCTATTTCAGGCGTTGCAGAACTAAGCGGAATTGATCCCCTTTTCTCAATGATGCCGGTTTATTTGGTTCTTTTATCGGGTACATTTGTTTCCACACTTGTTTGGTGCTTTTTTCTCGGATTCAAAAATAAATCAGTAAAAGACTATGCCCGCGCTAAAAACAGTAAAACACTGGTGCTGAATTACGGATATGGTTTGCTGGCAGGATTATTATGGTTTAGCCAGTTCATTTTTTACGGAATGGGAAAAAGTAAAATGGGACCGTTTACGTTCACATCGTGGGGAATTTTAATGGCACTGACCATTGGTTTTGCTGCTGTATGGGGACTCATCCGCGGTGAGTGGAAAGGCGTTTCTATGCGTATTTATATTATCATGGCTTTGTCTCTGCTTATTTTGATTGCAGCTTCATTTATGATTGGTATTAGTGGTTCTATTTAATTTGAAAAGAAATTGTTATGAATAAAAAAAGAATGACATCACGCGAACGGGTTTTAGCTGTCATAAATCATCAAACACCTGATCGGGTTCCATTGGATTTAGGAGCAACTCCAAGCTCTGGAATTTCTGCTATAGCATACAGTAATCTTGTAAAACACATTGGAATGCCCGAACTACCCGTCCAGATTTACGATGTGGTACAACAACTGGCACAGCCCGATATGAAAGTGCTGGATAAGTTTGGAGTGGATGTGCTCGATATTGGAAGGGAGTTTAACGACAAGCCATCCGACTGGAAACCAATGACACTTGCGAACGGGGCGCCGGCCTTTTATCCGCAATGGTTTAACCCGGTAAAGCTGGAAAACGGTTCGTATGCCACTTATGACGATGATGGAAAAACAATGCTTTCCAGAATGCCTGTCGGTGCTACTTTTTTCGATCAAACTTACTTCCCTTACGTAGACGGTTATCCGGATAATTACGATAACCTGGATGAAGAAATGGGGCGCATCATGTGGGCGCGTGATGCACACAGTCCGTGGGACCACGCCGGAGATGACGGATTTTGGGAAACTTTACGAGAGAAAACACTTCACCTCCGGCAAAATACAGACAAAGCTTTGCTGGTGGTTTGCGGTTGCAACCTGTTTGAGTGGGGCACTTTTCTTCGCCGGATGGACAATTTCCTGATGGATTTGATGTGCGACCCGACTAATGTGGAAAAGCTGCTTGATGAATTGCTGAAACGTCACCTGGTAACACTGGAAAAAGTATGTGAATCAGTAGGTGACATTGTGGATATTATTCGTTTTGGTGATGATTTGGGAATGACCCAGGGCCCGTTCATGGAACCCGAAATCTACCGGCAGTTGTTTAAACCGCGCCATAAAATTTTGTGCGACTTTGTAAAAGAGCACAGCCAGATGCACACTTTTATCCATTCATGTGGTTCCATTTCTTTATTGATGCCCGATTTAATCGATGCCGGAATTGAAATATTCAACCCGGTGCAAACCAATGCCTACCTCATGGAACCTGATTTCCTGAAAAAAGAATTTGGAAAAGACTGTACTTTTTGGGGAGGTGGAATTGAAACCGCCGGTATTTTAAACAATGCAACACCTGAAAAAGTAAGGGAGCAGGTGCTGGAAAGACTCGAAATTTTTTCGCAAGGTGGTGGTTTTGTATTTAATACCATTCACAATATTTTACCCGATGTACCTCCTGAAAATATCGTTGCCATGTACGAAGCAATAAATGAATTCAATAACAAATAATCAGCAATGAAAAGATTTGGACAAGTAATCAGAGTTAAACCCGAACATTTTGAGGAATATAAAAAGTATCATGCGGCGGTTTGGCCCGAAATACTGGAGAAAATAAAGGATTGTAACATTCAGAACTATTCTATATTCCATAAAGACGGACAGCTTTTCGCCTACATGGAATACACCGGGAAAGATTTTGAAGCCGACATGGCTAAGATGGCTGCCGACCCCAAAACACAGGAGTGGTGGTCAGTTATGGAACCGATGCAGCAACCGGTTAAAAATCGCAAGAAAGGCGAGTGGTGGGCCAATATGGAAGAGGTATTTCATTTGGATTGAAGAATGCATTTATAAGTTCTAAGGTCGGGTCAGAAAATAATTTTGCTGTACAGGAGAATCTGTGAAAAAACAGATCGATGAAAAAGTTGTTCTATTTCTTTTGGCAACAGGATAGGATTTTTCATTTCAGGGCTGATTTATCTATCAAAAAAAAGCACTTAAAATCAGTTTTTTATAAAAGTCGAATAAACTTTGTTCTCGATAAAGTCTCTCCCATATATCAATTAAAAATTACTTAATTCAAAGATAATTATCAATGACTTAAATAATAGAAAAATTGTGAGAAGATTATGCCTCAATCCCCAATATGCCTTTATTTCAATGATTTAAATCGTTTCAAAATATGATTCACCATTTGGTACACATGTAAAGAACGTTTCAAATTTTCGTGATTTAGATAACTCTTCAACTTTATAAAAATAGTTTCCGGCAAAAAATTATTTTATTCTATTTTCATCTATCCCGATAGCTCATATTACATTAATAAAATAACAATCAGTTATATAATCCTTTGTCGATCTTGTATGATTTATTTCGATTTTAAACAAAAATGGAAATACCATTTTGATTTTAACTTATATGTCCTTGTTCAATAGTATCGAAAAAAAATTCCCGAAAAAGTGGTATTGTAAAGAAATAGCATATATTTGTAAATATGTTTGAACATATAAACAAATAGAAATAAAATGAACCTAAAAATTGACCACTCCAGCGCCATGCCCCTCCACGCCCAGGTGGAATCACTTCTGCGCGAACTGATTGAAATGCCGCAATACCAGGCCGGTGAGTTTCTTCCCAAAGAGGTGGATTTGGCCAACCAATTGGGCATTAGCAGAAATACCCTGCGGCAGGCCACCAACAAACTGGAATACGAGGGATTGATTGTG